>NZ_AKJJ01000002.1:0-68760 GCF_000282395.1 Pseudomonas sp. GM55
ACCCGCCGATGTCCACTGGCTTGCCCTGAACGGCGTTGAGCTCGGCAACGATGGTCGCCTCGTTCTCGGTCAGGGTCTTGGCCAAAGTCGCGAACTGCGCTTGCAGTGCAGTGTCTTCGGTCTGGGCAGCCAGGGCTTGAGCCCAGTACAGCGCCAGGTAGAAGTGGCTGCCGCGGTTGTCGATGTTGCCGACTTTGCGCGATGGCGACTTGTTGTTGTCCAGGAACTGGCCGGTGGCCTGATCCAGGGTCTTGGCCAGAACCAGCGCCTTTGGATTGTTGTAGGTCACGCCCAGGTGTTCCAGGGACGCAGCCAGGGCCAGGAATTCACCCAGCGAATCCCAGCGCAGGAAGTTTTCTTCCAGCAGTTGTTGGACGTGCTTCGGAGCCGAGCCGCCGGCGCCGGTTTCGAACAGGCCACCGCCGTTCATCAGCGGCACGATCGACAGCATCTTGGCGCTGGTGCCCAGTTCCATGATCGGGAACAGGTCGGTCAGGTAGTCGCGCAGTACGTTGCCGGTTACCGAGATGGTGTCTTTACCTTCGCGGGTACGCTGCAGGGTGTACTTCATCGCGTCGACAGGCGACATGATCTGGATGTCCAGACCGGCAGTGTCGTGGTCCTTCAGGTAAGCCTGAACTTTCTCGATCACCACGCCATCATGGGCGCGCAGCGGGTCCAGCCAGAAGATCGCTGGAGTGCTGCTGGCGCGAGCGCGGTTGACGGCCAGTTTGACCCAGTCCTGGATCGGCGCGTCTTTGGTCTGGCACATGCGGAAGATGTCGCCGGCTTCAACCGACTGCTCCAGCAGCAGGTTGCCCTTGCTGTCGGTGACGCGAACAACGCCGTCAGCCTTGATCTGGAAAGTCTTGTCGTGGGAGCCGTACTCTTCGGCTTTCTTCGCCATCAGGCCAACGTTCGGCACGCTGCCCATGGTGGTTGGATCGAACGCGCCGTTGGCCTTGCAGTCTTCGATCACTGCCTGGTAGATGGTGGCGTAGCAGCGATCCGGGATCACGGCCTTGGTGTCGTGCAGCTGGCCGTCGGTGCCCCACATCTTGCCGGAGTCACGGATCATCGCCGGCATCGAGGCGTCGACGATCACGTCGCTCGGCACGTGCAGGTTGGTGATGCCTTTGTCGGAGTTGACCATCGCCAGGGAAGGGCGAACGGCGTAGACCGCCTGGATGTCAGCTTCGATGGCGGCTTGTTGCTCGGCAGGCAATGCCTTGATGCGAGCGTACAGGTCGCCGATGCCGTTGTTCAGGTTGAAGCCGATCTGTGCCAGCACGTCAGCGTGCTTGGCCAGTGCGTCCTTATAGAACTCGGCAACGATCTGGCCGAACATGATCGGGTCGGAGACCTTCATCATGGTGGCTTTCAAGTGAACCGACAGCAGCACGCCTTGTGCCTTGGCGTCTTCGATTTCGGCCGCGATGAAGCTGCGCAGGGCGTTTTTGCTCATGACCGCGCAATCGAGGATCTCACCGGCTTGTACGCTGGTCTTTTCTTTCAGGACGGTGGCGGTGCCGTCCTGAGCGATCAATTCGATTTTCACGGCGTCAGCGGCGTCGATCAGGGCGGCTTTTTCGCTGCCGTAGAAATCGCCGGTGCTCATGTGCGCGACGTGGGACTTGGAGTCCTTGGCCCAGGCGCCCATTTTGTGCGGGTGCTTGCGTGCGTAGTTCTTGACCGACAGCGGGGCGCGACGGTCGGAGTTGCCTTCACGCAGAACCGGGTTCACGGCGCTGCCCTTGACCTTGTCGTAGCGCGCCTTGGCTTCTTTGTCGGCGTCGCAGGTCACGGTTTCCGGGTAGTCCGGCAGGTTGTAGCCCTGGGCTTGCAGTTCTTTGATCGCGGCTTGCAGCTGTGGAACCGAAGCACTGATGTTCGGCAGCTTGATGATGTTGGCTTCAGGCGTAACGGCCAGGGCGCCCAGTTCGGCGAGGTGGTCGGCTACGGCTTTGTCGCCCAGTTGCTCGGGGAAGCTGGCCAGGATGCGCCCTGCAAGAGAGATATCGCGGGTTTCAACGGCGATATCAGCCGAGGCGGTGAACGCCTCTACGATAGGCAACAGTGAATAGGTGGCGAGGGCAGGAGCTTCGTCGGTGAAGGTATAGATGATCTTCGAGCGGGTGGGCATATTCGGATTAACTCTCTCTTCTTTGCTAAAGCGTGCGCAGAAACTCGAGGGCGCCGGGTAAGCGCGTTCGTTCAAAGTCATCCATGAGCCGAATATCGAGGTTTCGTTGCTGTGATGTTGGGTGCATCAGTAGGGTGTCAAGCAGCCGGGCTGCGGTAACAGACCGGCTTATCGGGCCTGAACACTCGTCGTAGAGCTGTTCGGCACGTCGTGACCCTTTAGTCAGCGGCGGCATTATACATAGGTAGCTGGCAATCTGCCGATGCTTCATACGCAACGAATGTCGTCCATTGGTCTAAAGGTCGCAGGGGCCGCCAGGGCGTAAGGTCGTTCGTCGTGCTTGAGATTGGCGCTTTTCCCTTTGCTTTCAGGCTTGTAGCTCGCGAGAGGCAAGGCTTTGCGGCAGATGGACTGAACATAGGGTTTGCGCGCCGATTCAACTGGGTTACGCTCGAACCAGGCCAGATGTTCAATCCAATCAATGGAGTTCAGCATGGGTTACAAGAAGATTCAGGTTCCAGCCGTCGGCGACAAAATCACCGTCAATGCAGACCATTCTCTCAATGTTCCTAATAACCCGATCATCCCCTTCATCGAAGGCGACGGCATTGGTGTCGACATCAGCCCGGTCATGATCAAGGTTGTCGATGCTGCTGTTAAGAAGGCTTACGGTGGCGAGCGCAAGATTTCCTGGATGGAAGTGTACGCCGGGGAGAAAGCGACTCAGGTTTACGATCAGGACACCTGGCTGCCTCAGGAAACCCTGGACGCGGTCAAGGATTACGTGGTTTCCATCAAGGGCCCGCTGACCACGCCGGTCGGTGGCGGCATCCGTTCCCTGAACGTGGCCCTGCGTCAGCAGCTCGACCTGTACGTCTGCCTGCGCCCGGTGCGCTGGTTCGAAGGCGTGCCTAGCCCGGTCAAGAAGCCGGGCGATGTCGACATGACCATCTTCCGCGAGAACTCCGAAGACATCTACGCCGGCATCGAGTGGAAGGCCGGTACGCCGGAAGCCACCAAGGTCATCAAGTTCCTGAAAGAAGAAATGGGCGTTACCAAGATCCGTTTCGACGAGAACTGCGGTATCGGCGTCAAGCCGGTGTCGCTGCAAGGCACCAAGCGTCTGGCGCGCAAGGCCCTGCAATATGTGGTCGACAACGATCGCGATTCGCTGACCATCGTGCACAAAGGCAACATCATGAAGTTCACCGAAGGTGCCTTCAAGGAATGGGCCTACGAAGTGGCGGCTGAAGAGTTCGGCGCGACCCTGCTCGACGGTGGTCCGTGGATGCAGTTCAAGAACCCGAAAACCGGCAAGAACGTTGTCGTCAAGGATGCCATCGCCGACGCCATGCTCCAGCAGATCCTGCTGCGCCCGGCCGAGTACGATGTGATCGCGACCCTGAACCTGAACGGTGACTACCTCTCCGACGCCCTGGCGGCCGAAGTGGGGGGGATCGGTATCGCGCCGGGTGCCAACCTGTCCGACACCGTGGCCATGTTCGAAGCCACCCACGGTACGGCACCGAAGTACGCCGGCAAGGACCAGGTCAACCCGGGTTCGCTGATCCTGTCCGCTGAAATGATGCTGCGCCACATGGGCTGGACCGAAGCAGCCGACCTGATCATCAAGGGCACCAACGGCGCGATTTCCGCCAAGACCGTGACCTATGACTTCGAGCGTCTGATGGACGGGGCGAAACTGGTGTCGTCTTCCGGTTTCGGTGATGCGCTGATCTCGCACATGTAAGAAAACGCAGGCATATGAAAACCGCCTGATTCAAGCATTTGAGTCAGGCGGTTTTTTTATGGCGGGATGATGGTGTGGACTTACACCGTAACGGTCTGTTGCACGGGGGATGTTGCCGCTTTCGAAGCGTCCACCGGGTTGCCGATGTTGACCGCGTGCAGGCCTTTGGGGCCCTGGATGATCTCGAATACGACAGCTTGCCCGGCTTTCAGGGTTTTATAACCATCCATTTTAATGGCTGAGTAGTGGGCAAACAGATCTTCTGTCTTGCCTTCCTCGTTGATGAATCCGTAACCCTTGGCATTGTTGAACCACTTCACCTTGCCGACAGCCATACCCATATCCCTCTGCTACAGACTCCATCACTGGAGTATCATCCAGTACATCCGCAGTCGAATCTGTAAATAAGATTGACTCCGCGGACCTTTTTTACCCACTGTGGGCTCTATTGGTTGTAACACCGTTTTGCCGATAGTCAAGCTGACCGGGCAGTCGGAGTTGAAAACGCTGATAGCCGTCCCCACCACTGTATTTGAACCACTGACGAACCTTTCTTTCCATGCATGCAATCAGCCAGATTCGACTAACATTCAATCAGGATCACCCTGATTTACACGACGACGATTCCACAGGCATTGCTGTTCAGGAGGCAAAGCCTGCACTACAGGCGCCGCCGATGTACAAGGTGGTTTTGTTCAATGATGACTACACACCGATGGATTTCGTCGTCGAAGTGCTCGAGGTGTTTTTTAACCTGAATCGCGAGCTGGCGACCAAGGTCATGCTGGCCGTCCATACGGAAGGACGGGCAGTATGTGGAGTGTTTACCCGCGACATCGCCGAGACCAAGGCCATGCAGGTCAACCAGTACGCCAGGGAAAGCCAGCATCCGCTACTCTGTGAAATCGAGAAGGACGGTTAATCGCCGGACACTTGGGTATGAGGTGAAGCTATGTTAAACCGCGAGCTCGAAGTCACCCTCAATCTTGCCTTCAAGGAGGCCCGTTCGAAGCGTCATGAATTCATGACCGTCGAGCATCTCCTGCTGGCCCTATTGGACAATGAGGCTGCCGCCACCGTTTTGCGTGCCTGCGGCGCAAACCTCGACAAACTCAAGCATGACCTGCAGGAGTTCATCGACTCCACCACGCCATTGATCCCCGTGCATGACGAGGATCGCGAAACCCAGCCAACCCTGGGCTTCCAGCGTGTACTGCAACGTGCTGTGTTTCACGTACAGAGCTCGGGCAAACGCGAAGTGACTGGTGCCAACGTGCTGGTCGCGATCTTCAGTGAGCAAGAGAGTCAGGCAGTGTTCCTGCTGAAACAGCAGAGCGTTGCCCGTATAGATGTCGTCAACTACATCGCCCATGGCATTTCCAAGGTGCCGGGGCATGGCGATCATTCTGAAGGTGAGCAAGATATGCAGGACGACGAGGGCGGTGAGTCTTCTTCCTCGGGCAATCCCCTGGATGCTTATGCCAGCAATCTCAATGAACTCGCGCGCCAGGGTCGTATCGATCCGTTGGTGGGGCGAGAGCTGGAAGTCGAGCGTGTCGCGCAGATCCTGGCGCGTCGTCGCAAAAACAATCCGCTGCTGGTGGGCGAGGCGGGCGTGGGTAAAACCGCGATTGCCGAAGGCCTGGCCAAGCGCATTGTCGACAACCAGGTGCCGGACCTGCTGGCCAACAGTGTTGTTTATTCCCTCGATCTTGGCGCTCTGCTCGCGGGCACCAAGTATCGTGGTGATTTCGAGAAGCGCTTCAAGGCGTTGCTCAATGAACTGAAAAAACGTCCGCAGGCGATCCTGTTCATCGACGAGATCCACACCATCATCGGTGCGGGTGCCGCGTCCGGTGGCGTCATGGATGCCTCGAATCTGCTCAAGCCGCTGCTGTCCTCGGGTGATATCCGTTGCATCGGTTCGACCACCTTCCAGGAGTTCCGCGGCATTTTCGAGAAGGACCGTGCCTTGGCCCGGCGCTTCCAGAAGGTCGATGTGTCGGAGCCTTCGGTGGAAGACACCATTGGCATTCTGCGCGGCCTGAAGGGGCGTTTCGAAAGCCATCACAATATCGAATACAGTGATGAAGCCCTGCGCGCCGCCGCCGAACTGGCCTCGCGCTATATCAATGACCGACACATGCCGGACAAGGCGATCGATGTGATCGACGAGGCGGGTGCCTATCAGCGCCTGCAGCCGATCGAGATGCGTGTTAAACGCATCGAAGTGCCTCAGGTCGAGGACATTGTCGCGAAAATTGCGCGGATTCCGCCCAAGCACGTCACCAGTTCCGACAAGGAACTGTTGCGTAACCTCGAGCGTGACCTGAAGTTGACCGTGTTCGGTCAGGATGCCGCAATCGACTCGCTGGCAACCGCGATCAAGCTGTCCCGTGCCGGCCTCAAGTCCCCTGACAAGCCTGTCGGTTCGTTCCTGTTCGCAGGGCCTACCGGTGTCGGTAAAACCGAAGCGGCGCGTCAGTTGGCCAAGGCGCTGGGTGTCGAGTTGATTCGTTTCGACATGTCCGAGTACATGGAGCGCCACACCGTATCGCGTCTGATCGGTGCGCCTCCGGGTTATGTCGGATTCGATCAGGGCGGTCTGCTCACCGAAGCCATTACCAAGCAGCCACACTGCGTGCTGTTGCTCGATGAGATCGAGAAGGCGCATCCGGAAGTCTTCAACCTGCTGTTGCAGGTCATGGATCACGGTACGTTGACCGATAACAACGGGCGCAAGGCGGATTTCCGTAACGTTATCGTCATCATGACGACCAACGCCGGTGCCGAGACTGCAGCTCGCGCTTCGATCGGTTTCACCTATCAGGATCACTCCTCCGATGCGATGGAAGTGATCAAGAAGAGCTTCACGCCGGAATTCCGCAACCGTCTGGACACCATCATCCAGTTTGGTCGCCTCAGCCATGAGGTCATCAAGAGCGTGGTGGACAAGTTCCTTACCGAGCTTCAGGCGCAGCTGGAAGACAAGCGAGTGTTGCTGGAGGTCTCCGATGCGGCTCGCAGCTGGCTCGCCGAAGGTGGCTACGACGCGGCGATGGGTGCTCGCCCAATGGCGCGCCTGATCCAGGACAAGATCAAGCGTCCGCTGGCAGAGGAGATTCTCTTTGGCGAACTGGCCGAACATGGCGGTGTGGTGCACATCGACATCAAGGACGGCGAACTGACCTTCGAGTTCGAGACTACCGCCGAGATGGCCTGACGTTCAAAAGCAAAACAAAAAGGCGCCGAGAGGCGCCTTTTTGCTTTTTGCTTTTTGCTATTTGCTCGAATTGAACCGTCGCCGCAGATCCCTGTGGGAGCGGGCTTGCCCGCGAAGACGGCCGCACATTCAACATCTATGCAAGCTGATCCATCGTAATCGCGGGCAAGCCCGCTCCCACAGGGTTTTGCGGTGATGGTCGGAAACTGTGCGCAAACAAAAACGCCCGGCATAAGCCGGGCGTCTTGTATTGACTTGATTAGCGAGCGGGCCCTATCACTGTAGGAGCGAGCTTGCTCGCGATGGTCGTCAACGATGATGCGGGGAGTCTGACTTGACGCGGCGCCCTCAGGTTTTTCGCGAGCAAGCTCGCTCCTACCTTAGCGAGCGCGGTAAGTGATGCGCCCTTTGCTCAAGTCATAGGGAGTCAGCTCTACGCGCACTTTGTCGCCGGTAAGAATACGGATGTAGTTCTTGCGCATCTTGCCGGAGATGTGCGCGGTTACGACGTGCCCATTTTCCAACTCCACACGAAACATGGTGTTGGGCAGGGTGTCGACGACAGTGCCTTCCATTTCGAAGCTGTCTTCTTTCGACATGCAGTAAAGCCCTCGGTGTCCAATGAATGGCCCGGTGCAACTGCGCCAGGCAAAAGCGGCGTGCATTGTGCCCGAAAAGTGGGGTTTAAGCCAAGGGGTTTAGGGCCGGCTCTAGTTTAGAACCACCCAGCGCTGATTAATCAGCAACTCAATGGGGCGATATTGAGTCTTGTAGTTCATTTTTTTGCAGTTTTTGATCCAGTAGCCGAGGTAGACCGCTTCCAGCCCAAGCCGGCTGGCCTCGGCGATCTGCCAGAGAATTGCATAGCGCCCAAGGCTGCGGCGCTCTTCGGCAGGCTCGTAGAAGGTGTAGACCGCCGAAAGACCGTTCGGCAGTAAATCGGTGACGGCGACGGCCAGCAGCCGTCCGTTCAGGCGGAACTCATAAAAACGTGAAAACGGCAGGTCCCGCACCAGGAATGTCGAAAACTGGTCGCGACTTGGCGGGTACATATCGCCATCGGCATGACGCTGTTCGATATAACGCTGGTAAAGGTCGAAGTACTCTTCGTTGAAGCCGGGCTTGGCCGGACGCACCTGCAAATCCGTATTACGTTTGAAGATGCGTTTCTGTTGCCGGTTGGGCGTGAACTGTCCCACGGGAATGCGCGCCGGAACGCACGCATTGCAGTTCTGGCAATGCGGCCGGTAGAGATGATCGCCGCTGCGACGAAAGCCCATCTCTGACAGGTCTGCATAGACATGCACATCCATGGGCTGGCTAGGGTCGAGGAACAGGGTCGTGGCCTGCTCATCGGGCAGATAACTGCAAGAGTGCGGCTGAGTGGCATAGAACTTCAAGCGCGCCAACTCGGTCATGATCAACCCTCGGGATAATGCTTTTGATTAAGTGTAAGCCACACGCGCAAAAGACGCTCAGCAAACCCAGGTGGCGGCGTTGGGTTGGTCCAGATACCTGGTCAGATAGCTGGCAAACTCGTGGCGGGGTATCGCCCGGGCTCCAAGGCTGTGCAGGTGATCGGTGGGCATCTGGCAATCGATCAGGACAAAACCCGAGTCTTTCAGATGTCGAACCAGTGTGGCAAAGCCGAATTTCGAGGCGTTGTCGACGCGGCTGAACATGGACTCGCCGAAAAACAACCGGCCCATCGCCAGGCCATACAGCCCGCCGACCAGTTCGTCCCCGTCCCACACTTCCACCGAATGCGCGTGACCACGCCTGTGCAGTTCGATGTAGGCATCTTGCATCGCCTCGGTGATCCAGGTGCCGTCGGCATAATCCCGGGGGGCCGCACAGGCGCGGATGACGGCGGCAAAATCCGCGTCGAAGGTCACTTGGTAGCGTTGCTGGCGCAGCAGTTTGTTCAGGCTGCGCGAGACGTGCAGTTCGTCGGGAAACAAAACCGTGCGCGGGTCCGGAGACCACCAGAGGATCGGCTGGCCTTCGGAGAACCATGGGAAGCAGCCATGGCGATAGGCCGAGACCAGCCGATCGGCGGACAGATCACCGCCGGCAGCCAGGAGCCCGTTGGGGTCGCGCATGGCCTTTTCCAGCGGTGGGAAATGCAAGGTGTTGCGTTGTAACCAAGTCAGCATGGCATCCGGGCTTGCAGAAGGGGAGGGCAGTGGTGGTGTTGGCTCGCTATAAAGTTTGCCTTCAAATGGCAGGAATGTCGTCGAGGTATTTTTCGGCGTCCAGTGCCGCCATGCAACCGGCCCCGGCAGACGTAACGGCCTGGCGATAGACGTGGTCGGCCACGTCGCCGGCGGCAAACACGCCTGCTATCGCCGTGGCGGTGGCATCGCCTTCGCTGCCACCCTTGACCAGCAGATACCCGTTTCGCATTTCCAGTTGTCCGGTGAACAGGTCGGTGTTGGGCTTGTGGCCGATGGCGATAAACACCCCGGCCAGTGGCAGTTCCCGGGTTTCGCCGGTGTGGCTGTCCCGCAGCCGGGCGCCGGTCACGCCGCTGGCATCGCCAAGTACTTCGTCCAGATTCTGGTTCCAGTGCAGGCGGATATTGCCATTGGCGGCCTTTTCGAAGAGTTTGTCCTGGAGGATTTTCTCCGAGCGCAGTTTGTCGCGCCGATGGATCAGGTGCACTTCTTTGGCGATGTTCGACAGGTATAACGCTTCTTCGACCGCCGTGTTGCCGCCGCCGACCACCGCAACCACCTGATTGCGATAGAAAAATCCATCACAGGTCGCGCACGCCGAAACCCCTTTGCCGGCAAACGCTTCTTCCGACGGCAGGCCCAGATATTGCGCAGAAGCGCCGGTGGCAATGATCAGCGCGTCGCAGGTGTAAGTTCCGCCATCGCCAATCAGTTCGAACGGCCGTTGTTGCAACTTGGCCGTATGGATGTGGTCGTAAACGATCTCGGTGGCAAAGCGTTCGGCGTGTTTTTGCATGCGCTCCATCAGGACCGGCCCGGTCAGGCCTTCGACGTCGCCTGGCCAGTTATCGACTTCGACGGTCGTGGTGAGTTGGCCACCTGCCTGTATGCCGGTAATGACAACGGGCTTGAGGTTGGCGCGGGCGGCATAAACGGCTGCGCTGTAACCGGCAGGGCCGGAGCCCAGGATAATCAGGCGGGAATGCTTCGCTTCGCTCATAAAAACACCTCATAAGCCTTTGTCACAAAAGAGAATGCATGCTCAAATTGAACAGCATGTCATGTGCTGTTGACTATGCTACACCCAAGGGTCTCAAGCATGGCGTCGTGCGTACAAACCCGTACAATGCCGTGCGTGCTACATATATTCAGTGCGCGCTGTGTTTATAAAAACCGCGGCGCAGTGTTAAAAGTAGTCCCGGTTACGCGTGTTAACTTTTTTACCTGCCTGGATTGGGCAGTTTTTTGCCAGTTTTTATAGACATTCACCAGATGGACGCGCCCATGGCGCAGGAAAAGAAGCGTTTTGAAGAAATCCACCGCAGCACCTAAACCAGCCGTCGTTCCGCTCTGGCGCCAGCACTTGCACTACCGACTCAAGGAAGGTGCGCTGATCGCCATCGGTGCCTTGTGCCTGTTCCTGATGATGGCCTTGTTGACCTATGGCAAGGATGATCCGGGCTGGAGCCATAACAGCAAGATCGATGACGTGCAGAACTTCGGCGGGCCAGCGGGCTCCTACAGCGCCGATATCCTGTTCATGGTGCTGGGTTACTTCGCCTACATCTTCCCGTTGCTGCTGGCGATCAAGGCGTACCAGATCTTCCGCCAGCGGCACGAACCGTGGCAGTGGAGCGGCTGGCTGTTCTCCTGGCGCCTGATCGGCCTGGTGTTCCTGGTGCTGTCGGGCGCCGCTCTGGCCCATATCCATTTCCATGCCGCGACCGGTCTGCCGGCCGGTGCGGGCGGTGCGCTGGGCGAAAGCCTCGGCGACCTGGCCCGGAACGCCCTGAATATCCAGGGCAGCACCCTGCTGTTCATCGCGTTGTTCCTGTTCGGCCTGACGGTGTTTACCGACCTGTCGTGGTTCAAGGTGATGGATATCACCGGCAAGATCACCCTCGACCTGTTCGAACTCTTCCAGGGCGCGGCCAATCGCTGGTGGGCGGCCCGTACCGAGCGCAAACAACTGGTCGCCCAGTTGCGTGAAGTCGACGACCGTATGGATGAAGTGGTTGCGCCGACCGTCACCGACAAACGCGAGCAGGCCAAGGTCAAGGAGCGGCTGATCGAGCGTGAGCAAGCCCTGAGCAAGCACATGTCCGAACGCGAGAAGCAGGTGCCGCCGGTGATCGCGCCCGCGCCACCGAAGCCTGCCGCACCGAGCAAACGCGTCGAAAAAGAGAAACAGGCGCCTCTGTTCGTCGACAGCGCCGTGGAAGGCACCTTGCCGCCGATATCGATTCTCGATCCCGCGGAAAAGAAACAGCTCAATTACTCGCCTGAATCCCTGGCTGCGGTTGGCCACTTGCTGGAAATCAAGCTCAAGGAATTCGGCGTTGAAGTCGCGGTCGATTCGATCCACCCGGGCCCGGTGATTACCCGTTACGAAATCCAGCCGGCCGCTGGCGTCAAGGTCAGCCGCATTTCCAACCTGGCCAAAGACCTGGCCCGTTCCCTGGCCGTGACCAGCGTGCGCGTGGTGGAAGTGATTCCGGGCAAGACCACGGTGGGTATCGAGATTCCCAACGAAGACCGGCAGATCGTGCGTTTCTCCGAGGTGTTGTCGACCCCCGAGTACGACAACTTCAAATCCCCGGTCACCCTGGCCCTGGGCCACGATATCGGCGGCAAACCGGTCATCACCGACCTGGCGAAGATGCCGCACCTGCTGGTGGCCGGTACCACCGGTTCCGGTAAGTCGGTGGGCGTGAACGCGATGATCCTGTCGATCCTGTTCAAGTCCGGCCCGGAAGACGCCAAGCTGATCATGATCGACCCGAAAATGCTGGAACTGTCGATCTACGAAGGCATTCCGCACCTGCTGTGCCCGGTGGTCACCGACATGAAGGACGCCGCCAACGCCCTGCGCTGGAGCGTTGCCGAGATGGAACGCCGCTACAAGCTGATGGCCAAGATGGGCGTGCGCAACCTGTCGGGCTTCAACGCCAAGGTCAAGGAAGCCCAGGACGCCGGCGAACCGTTGAGCGATCCGCTGTACAAGCGCGAGAGCATCCACGACGAAGCACCGCTGCTGAGCAAGCTGCCGACCATCGTGGTGGTGGTCGACGAATTCGCCGACATGATGATGATCGTCGGCAAGAAGGTTGAAGAGCTGATTGCCCGTATCGCGCAAAAGGCTCGTGCGGCCGGTATCCATTTGATCCTCGCGACCCAGCGTCCGTCGGTGGATGTGATCACCGGTCTGATCAAGGCCAACATCCCGACCCGCATGGCGTTCCAGGTATCGAGCAAGATCGACTCCCGGACCATCATCGACCAGGGCGGTGCCGAGCAACTGCTGGGCCACGGTGACATGCTCTACATGCCGCCGGGTACCAGTCTGCCGATTCGTGTTCACGGTGCTTTTGTGTCCGACGATGAGGTTCACCGCGTGGTGGAAGCCTGGAAGTTACGAGGCGCGCCGGAATACAACGACGACATTCTCAATGGCGTCGAAGAGGCGGGTAGCGGCTTCGAAGGCAGCAGCGGTGGCGGCGATGGCGATGATCCTGAGGCCGATGCGCTGTACGACGAGGCGGTCCAGTTCGTGCTGGAAAGCCGTCGCGCCTCCATTTCCGCGGTTCAGCGCAAGCTCAAGATCGGCTACAACCGCGCCGCGCGCATGATCGAAGCCATGGAAATGGCCGGAGTCGTGACGTCCATGAACACCAACGGTTCGCGTGAAGTCCTGGCCCCGGGCCCGGTGCGCGACTGACCCGAGTATGAAAGGAGTGGTGCCTTTGGCACCGCTCGCACTCCCACGAATGTTATGAGGACTCCCATGCGTCTGATCCGCATGCTGTTGCTGCCGGTACTGGCTTTGACCACGCTCCAGGCTAACGCCGATGACAAGGACGTGGCACGCCTGACCCAATTGCTGGAAAAATCCCAGACCCTCACCGCACGTTTCTCTCAGTTGACCCTGGACGGCACCGGCACCCAGTTGCAGGAAACCGCCGGCGACATGTCGCTGCAGCGTCCGGGCCTGTTCTACTGGCACACCGATGCGCCAGCCGAGCAGACCATGGTCTCCGATGGCAAGAAGGTCACCCTGTGGGACCCGGACCTGGAACAGGCCACCATCAAGAAACTCGATGAGCGTCTGACCCAGACGCCTGCGTTGCTGCTGTCCGGTGACGTGTCCAAGATCAGCCAGAGCTTCGACATCAGTGCCAAGGAAGCCGGCGGCGTAATCGACTTCACCCTGAAGCCGAAAACCAAGGACACCTTGTTCGACAGTCTGCGCCTGTCGTTCCGCAATGGCCTGGTCAATGACATGCAACTGATCGACAGCGTCGGCCAGCGCACCAACATCCTGTTCACCGGGGTGAAGGCCAACGAGCCGATCCCGGCGTCCAAGTTCAAGTTCGACATCCCCAAGGGTGCGGACGTGATCCAGGAGTAACACGCAAACCCCTGTAGGAGCGAGCATGCTCGCGATGAACTCAAAGACACTGCTGGGTGTCAGGCTGTCAGCGTTATCGTTGACGTCCATCGCGAGCATGCTCGCTCCTACAGTGGAGACGGTGTTTAATTGAGGTTTCAGAGATAGTGGACCTGTTTCGCAGCACCCCGATCGCCCAGCCATTGGCCGCCCGCCTGCGCGCGACCAATCTGGACGAGTACGTCGGTCAGGAACACGTGCTCGCTCGCGGCAAGCCCTTGCGCGAAGCGCTGGAGCAGGGTGCCCTGCATTCGATGATTTTCTGGGGGCCGCCTGGCGTGGGCAAGACCACCCTGGCGCGATTGCTCGCGGAAGTCTCGGATGCGCACTTCGAAACGGTGTCGGCGGTGCTCGCCGGTGTGAAGGAAATCCGTCAGGCGGTGGAAATCGCCAAGCAGCAGGCCGGGCAATACGGCAAGCGCACCATCCTGTTCGTCGATGAAGTGCACCGTTTCAACAAGTCCCAGCAGGATGCGTTCCTGCCCTATGTCGAAGACGGCACGCTGATTTTCATCGGCGCCACCACCGAGAACCCCTCGTTTGAATTGAACAACGCTTTGCTGTCACGGGCACGGGTCTATGTGCTCAAGAGCCTCGACGAAGCGGCTCTGCGCAAGCTGGTGCAGCGTGCGCTGACCGAAGAGCGGGGCCTGGGCAAGCGCAACCTGACCCTCAGCGATGAGGGCTTCCAGATGCTGCTGTCCGCCGCCGATGGCGATGGCCGGCGCCTGCTGAATCTGCTGGAAAACGCCTCGGATCTGGCCGAAGACAACAGCGAAATGGGCACCGACCTTCTGCAAAGCCTGCTCGGCGATACCCGTCGGCGTTTCGACAAAGGTGGCGAAGCGTTCTACGACCAGATTTCCGCGCTGCACAAATCGGTGCGCGGTTCCAACCCCGACGGCGCGCTGTACTGGTTTGCGCGGATGATCGACGGTGGCTGCGACCCGCTGTACCTGGCCCGGCGCGTGGTGCGCATGGCCAGCGAAGACATCGGCAATGCCGACCCGCGCGCCCTGAGTTTGTGCCTGGCAGCCTGGGAAGTTCAGGAACGCCTTGGCAGCCCCGAGGGTGAACTGGCGGTGGCCCAGGCCATCACTTATCTGGCCTGCGCACCGAAAAGCAACGCGGTGTACATGGGCTTCAAGACCGCATTGCGCGCCGCCGCCGAACACGGCTCGCTGGAAGTGCCGCTGCACCTGCGCAACGCGCCGACCAAGCTGATGAAGCAGTTGGGCTATGGCGATGAATACCGTTATGCCCACGATGAGCCGGACGCCTATGCCGCCGGGGAAGATTACTTCCCGGAAGAGCTCGAGCCGATTCCGTTCTATCAACCGGTGCCCCGTGGCCTGGAACTGAAAATCGGCGAAAAACTCAATCACCTGGCGAAACTCGACCGTTTAAGCCCCCGACAGCGGAGAAAATAGTGCTTCCTTTGATCGTTGCGGTATCCGTTGGCGGGGTAGCCGGTACATTGTTGCGCTTTGCCACGGGCAACTGGATCAACGCGAATTGGCCGCGGCACTTCTATACCGCGACGCTGGCCGTTAATATCGTGGGCTGTTTGCTGATCGGCGTTCTATACGGTCTGTTTTTGATACGCCCGGAGGTGCCTGTCGAGGTGCGTGCCGGGTTGATGGTCGGCTTCCTCGGGGGGCTGACGACTTTTTCATCCTTTTCACTGGATACGGTGCGCCTGCTGGAAAGCGGACAAGTGCCGCTGGCCTTGGGCTATGCGGCACTCAGCGTATTCGGCGGGCTGCTTGCCACCTGGGCCGGCCTGTCCTTGACCAAACTTTGATAAACGAGAAACCGACATGCTCGATTCCAAACTGTTACGTAGCAACCTTCAGGACGTAGCGGACCGCCTGGCATCCCGTGGCTTTGTGCTGGATGTTGCGCGCATCGAAGCGCTGGAAGAACAGCGCAAGACCGTCCAGACCCGCACCGAATCACTGCAGGCTGAACGTAATGCACGCTCCAAATCCATCGGTCAGGCCAAGCAGCGCGGCGAAGACATCGCGCCGTTGATGGCGGACGTCGAGCGCATGGCGGGCGAGTTGAGCGCCGGTAAAGTCGAACTGGACGCGATCCAGACCGAGCTGGATTCGATCCTGCTGGGCATTCCGAACCTGCCGCACGAATCGGTGCCGGTTGGCGATGACGAAGACGGCAACGTTGAAGTGCGCCGTTGGGGCACGCCGAAGGCTTTCGACTTCCCGGTCCAGGACCACGTGGCCTTGGGCGAGAAGTTCGGCTGGCTGGACTTCGAAACCGCCGCGAAACTGTCTGGCGCCCGTTTCGCCCTGCTGCGCGGCCCGATTGCCCGTCTGCACCGCGCCCTGGCGCAGTTCATGATCAACCTGCACGTCACCGAGCACGGCTATGAAGAGGCCTACACGCCTTATCTGGTCCAGGCGCCGGCGCTGCAAGGCACCGGCCAGTTGCCGAAGTTCGAAGAAGACCTGTTCAAGATCGCGCGCGAAGGCGAAGCCGATCTGTACCTGATCCCGACCGCCGAAGTGTCGCTGACCAACATCGTCGCCGGCGAAATCGTCGATTCGAAACTGCTGCCGATCAAGTTCGTTGCCCATACGCCGTGCTTTCGCAGCGAAGCCGGTGCATCGGGTCGTGACACCCGCGGCATGATCCGCCAGCACCAGTTCGACAAGGTTGAAATGGTGCAGATCGTCGAGCCGTCGAAGTCGATGGAAGCACTGGAAGGCCTGACCGCCAACGCCGAGAAAGTCCTGCAACTGCTGGAACTGCCTTATCGCACCCTGGCACTGTGCACCGGTGACATGGGCTTCAGCGCGGTCAAGACCTACGACCTGGAAGTGTGGATCCCGAGCCAGGACAAATACCGCGAAATCTCGTCGTGCTCCAACTGCGGCGACTTCCAGGCCCGCCGCATGCAGGCGCGTTTCCGCAACCCGGAAACCGGCAAGCCGGAACTGGTACACACCCTGAACGGTTCCGGCCTGGCGGTCGGTCGTACCCTGGTGGCGGTGCTGGAGAACTACCAGCAGGCCGACGGTTCGATCCGTGTGCCGCAAGTCCTCAAACCGTACATGGGTGGCCTTGAGGTCATTGGTTAAATGAACTATCTGCCGCTGTTTCACAATCTTCGCGGCAGTCGTGTGTTGGTCGTCGGCGGGGGGGAGATTGCCTTGCGCAAATCCCGCCTGCTGGCCGATGCCGGTGCGCTGCTGCGGGTGGTTGCACCTGAAATCGAAGCGCAATTGCGCGAACTGGTTGCCGGCAGCGGTGGCGAGTGCCTGTTGCGTGGCTACGCCGAAACGGATCTGGACGGTTGCGGGCTGATCATTGCCGCCACCGACGACGAAACGCTGAACGCGCAAGTCTCCGCCGATGCCCATCGGCGTTGCGTGCCGGTCAACGTAGTGGACGCGCCAGCCCTGTGCAGCGTGATCTTCCCGGCGATCGTCGACCGTTCTCCGCTGATCATCGCGGTGTCCAGCGGCGGCGATGCGCCGGTGCTGGCGCGCTTGATCCGCGCCAAGATCGAAACCTGGATTCCTTCCACCTACGGTCAATTGGCCGGGTTGGCGGCGCGTTTCCGTCATCAGGTCAAAGGCCTGTTTCCGGATGTGCAGCAGCGTCGGGCGTTCTGGGAAGATGTTTTCCAGGGCCCGGTTGCCGATCGGCAGCTGGCCGGGCAGGGCGCTGAAGCGGAGCGTCTGCTTCAGGCGAAAATCGATGGCGAAGCGCCGGTAGCGACTGGCGAAGTCTATCTGGTGGGCGCCGGCCCGGGCGATCCCGACCTGCTGACCTTCCGCGCCTTGCGCCTGATGCAACAAGCCGACGTGGTGCTGTACGACCGCCTGGTGGCGCCGGCGATTCTCGAACTGTGCCGTCGCGACGCCGAGCGGGTTTACGTCGGCAAGCGCCGTGCCGATCACGCAGTGCCGCAGGATCAGATCAACCAGCAGTTGGTGGATCTGGCCAAACAGGGCAAGCGGGTGGTGCGATTGAAGGGCGGCGATCCGTTCATCTTCGGTCGTGGTGGTGAAGAGATCGAAGAACTGGCGGCGCAGGGCATCCCGTTCCAGGTCGTGCCGGGGATCACGGCGGCCAGTGGCTGCTCGGCCTATGCCGGGATTCCGCTGACGCACCGCGATTACGCGCAATCGGTACGCTTTGTCACCGGGCACCTGAAGGATGGTTCCACCGATTTGCCTTGGGCCGACCTGGTCGCACCCGCGCAGACTCTGGTGTTCTACATGGGGCTGGTGGGCCTGCCGATCATTTGTGAACAGTTGATCAAGCACGGTCGCGGTGCTGACACCCCGGCAGCTTTGATCCAGCAGGGTACAACGGTCAACCAGCGGGTGTTTACCGGCACCCTGGCGGACTTGCCACGGCTGGTGGCGGAGCATGAAGTGCATGCGCCGACATTGGTGATCGTGGGCGAAGTGGTGCAACTGCGCGAGAAACTGGCGTGGTTTGAAGGGGCTCAGGGGCAAGTTTAGAGACCACGTCGTCCCCATCGCGGGCAAGCCCGCTCCCACAGGATTTGTGCCAAACGCAAAACCTGTGGCAGCGGGCTTGCCCGTGATGGGGCCCTCAATACCTGCATAAAATCTCAGGCCCTGCGCCAAACCCCTTTCCCGCTCAACCGCTCTCTATCATGGGGCGCGGTGAAGTCTTGTGCCGGACCTTTCGGCACCACTCCTGTCGGGTTGATGGTCCGATGGCTGGCGTAGTAGTGATTCTTGATGTGGGTGAAATCCACCGTTTCGGCAACCCCCGGCCACTGATAGATTTCCCGCAGCCAGTTCGACAGGTTCGGATAATCCGCAATCCGTCGCAGGTTGCACTTGAAGTGCCCGTAGTACACCGCATCGAAGCGAATCAGCGTGGTGAACAGGCGGATGTCCGCTTCAGTCAGGTACTCGCCCGCCAGATAGCGGTTGGCGCCCAGCAGCAGCTCCAGTCGGTCCAGTTCGGCAAACACCTCATCGAAGGCTTCTTCATAAGCCTGTTGTGACGTGGCAAAGCCGGCGCGGTATACGCCATTGTTCACCGCGGGATAGATCTGCTCGTTCAGCGCATCGATCTCACCACGTAGCGGCGCCGGGTAGAAGTCCAGGTCGTTACCGGTCAAATCGTCGAAGGCGCCATTGAACATGCGGATGATTTCCGATGATTCATTGTTGACGATGCGCTTGAGCTGTTTGTCCCACAGTACCGGTACGGTGACGCGGCCGGTGTAGTCGGCAGTGTCGGCGGTGTAGCGCTGGTGCATGAATTCGAAGTGGTCGAGCTTGTCGCCGGTCGAACCCAGGTTCTGGTCGAAGGTCCAGCCGTTTTCCAGCATCAACCAACTGACCACCGAGACGTCGATGAGGTTTTCGAGGCCTTTGAGTTTGCGCAGGATCAGCGTGCGATGGGCCCACGGACAGGCCAGGGACACGTACAGGTGATAGCGCCCGGGTTCGGCCGCGAAACCACCGACGCCGGTCGGTCCCGGCTTGCCGTCTGCGGTCAACCAGTTGCGCCGCTGCGCCTGTTCACGCTGGAACGCGCCGTCCTTGCTGCTTTCGTACCACTTGTCCTGCCAGCGGCCATCCACTAACAAACCCATGTTCAAGACTCCCGAAACCCATAATCGTTGGGGTTGAGTCTATTCCGATGAGTTCGAACAAAAAGCGCAAAGATCGGGCGCGAATGATCGGTTAAATCGATTTGTTGCGGGCGGCCCAGTATTGCTCGGCGGTTTCGAAGGCTTGTTCGCGGCTCTGACCGAGGCCACGCAGTGCCAGGGCCATGGTCGAAATCAAGGCCATTTGCGGGTAGCTGTCGACCACGTCACCGCGCCACACCGCTTTCAAGTGCTCGGGATCGAGCGTGGCGGGTTTGACATGACGCTGCGCTGACAACTGCGGCCATTCCTCATCCCAGCTCTCGCCACCGCTGGTGCCGTACAGGTGGCTGTCGGCGTCCGGATTGATCTCGATTTCGCCGCCATCGCCCTTGATCACGATGGTGGTATCCCCGAGCAGTCCGCTGGCATCGCGATGCACGGCCTGATAGCCGGGGTGGAAAATGCTCTGCAGGCCGCAACGCGCGCCCAGCGGATTGAGAATCCGCGCCAGCGAGTGGATCGGCGAGCGCAGGCCGAGGGTGTTGCGCAGGTCGATCATCCGTTGCAGCTGCGGTGCCCAGTCCACCAGCGGCATGAAGGCCAGGCCGCCGTTATCCAGCGCCGAGCCGACCTGTTGCCAGTCGCGGCACAGTGGGATGTTCAAATCGCCCAGCAGTTGCTCGGAGTACAAGCGACCGGCCGTGTGGGCGCCGCCGCCGTGCATGAAAATCCGCACGCCGTTCTGTGCCAGGCACTTGGCCGCCAGCAGATACCACGGCAGGTGCCGCTTCTTGCCGGCGTAAGTCGGCCAATCCAGGTCTACCGCCAGCGCCGGAGGATTCAGGCGTTCGCGCAATGCCTCGGTGAAGCCCGCCATCTCCTCTGCGCTTTCTTCCTTGTGCCGCAACAGCATCAGGAAGGCGCCGAGCTGGGTTTCCTCGATCTTTTCATCGAGCACCATGCCCATGGCCTCGCAGGCCTCGACCCGGGTCAGGTCACGGGCGCCGCGTTTGCCTTTGCCAAGGATCCGCACGAATTGGGCGAACGGATGCTCGGCGGGCGTTTCGAGTGTCAGTGCTGGGTAATCAGTCATAAGCAATTCGTCGGTTTGGGCAGGCCCGCCAGTTTCGCGGCGAGTTTGGCGGGAGTGCCTTTGAACAGTCGGTTCAGGTGCAGGCTGTTGCCTTTTTCCGGGCCGAGTTTCAGGGCGGTGTACTTGATCAACGGGCGGGTGGCCGGTGACAGCTGGAATTCAGCGTAGAAGCTGCGCAGCAGTTCGAGGACTTCCCAGTGTTCGGGCGTCAACTGGATGTCTTCGACAGCGGCCAGGGCACTGGCCACATCGGCAGACCAGTCACTCAGTTCGACCAGGAAACCGTCCTTGTCCAGCTCGATGGCGCGGGCGCCGACCGTCAATGCATTCATAGCCAACTGTTGACCTTGTCGTAGTGAATCGACAGTTCGACGAAGGCCGGGTAATCGATGGCCTCGGCCCAGTCTGGAACCACAAGCGCACGGGCCTGGGCATCTTCGGCCAGGAGGAACAGTTTCAGGTCACGGGTGCTGAGCGCAGTGAACGGTGCGGTGCCGGGCTGCAACGCATAGGTTGCATCACCGGACAGCAGCAAGCCGTCGTTGGCGCCGATCACGCGCAGGCAACTGGTCAGGCGTTCGTCGCCGAACGGGGAATGAGACAACACATGCAAAGTCGACATCAGAGGGTGATCACCTGGTCGTAACGGTCAATGAGGGCGGTGATTTCGTGGGCGGCCAACACCCGGGTTTCTTCCAGCGACAGGCCGTTGGGGTCCAGGCCGCGCTGGATGATGCTGTCGCCGCAGGCAAACAGTTCCTCGACACCGAACATCGGCAGGGCTTGCAGATTGGCACTCAGGTCTTTCTGTTGCACGGCCCTGGCGTTCTGACGGGCGGCCAGCTGGAACACGCCGTCATCGAGAAACAACAGGCCAATCGGCAGATCGAAGGCGCCGCCGGCCAGTACGATATCCAGCGCTTCCCGCGCGCCCGGGCCGGACCATGGCGACTGACGGCTGATGATCAACAAGGATTTGGCCATGTCATGCGCCTCCGAAACAGATCAGGCGGTCGGCATCCTGCGCCGCGTCATGCAATTGGCCGAGTCCGGACAACTCCCACGGCGCACCGACGGCAACAGCCTCGCGCTGATAGCGCTTGGCTTCTTCCTCGTTCAACACGCCACGACGTAGCGCGGCGGCGATACACACTACGCCATCGAGCTGATGGTCGCTGACGAATGCACGCCATTGCTTGGGCAAGTCCTGCTCGTCCTGGGGCGTGACCACACTGGCGGAAGCGTTGTAGACGCCATCCTGATAGAAAAACAGCCGGACAATCTCGTGCCCGCCGGCCAGCGCCGCTTGGGCGAACAGCAGGGCGCGGCGCGAGGAGGGCGCATGGGCGGCGGAAAACACGGCGATGGCGAACTTCATGACGGACTCGATCAGCGAAACTGCGGCCATGATAATGCTTTATCGGCGGGGCGGCTAAAGTGATGTTGTCTGTTCTGGCCTCATCGCGGGCAAGCCCGCTCCCACAGGGTTTTGCGTTGTTCACAAAATCAAGCCGCACTAAAGATCACTACTGTGTGGGCTTGCCCGCGATGACGGCCTCACAGTCAACACCAGAATCAGCGCGGCATATACCCCAGCTGCCAGCGCCGCGGGATCTTCAACGACAACACCCCGAGCCCGGCAGCCAGCAGGCCACTGGCAAACAACGCCTTGAGCCCCAGGTGATGTTCCAGCACGGCACCGAGTACCGCGCCGGCGAACATGCCGGTCCAGGGGATCAGTTGCACGCGCCAGCCGTTACGACGCTCTCCGAGCATCCAGCGGCCCAGCCCGCGGCCGAAACGCGACAGGGCGCCGGTGACGTAAGTCAGGCCAACCGGCAGGCCGTTCACTTCTTCCACCGCGGCGTTGAGCATGCCCATCGCGATGATCGCCGCCAGCAGGGCCGGCAGTTGCGCCTCATAAGGCCAGGCCGCGGCGGCGCACAGCAGGGTGGCGATGCACAACAGCAGCGGCAGGGCCCGGCGGCCACCCAGGCGGCTGACGATAATGCCCAGCGCGTTGCCGACGATGAAGGTAGCGACGAGGATCACCAGGCGCAGGGTCAACCCAAGGTCGCCAGCACTGATGGCGACCGCCATCCGAGTGGTATTGCCGCTCATGAACGAGACGAAGTCGCCGCTGGCCATGAAGCCGATGGCGTCGGTCATGCCGGCGAGTACCGAGAGCATGGCCACCAGGCTCAGACCTATGCGCCCGCGCCATTTCTGCGTGTGCAAATGACCGGGGCTGGCGTGGGTCCTGGCGGTGTTGGGCAGCATCGGCGATGGTATCCCTGAACGGTACTTACGGTTTTATCCCATTCAACTCGCAATATTCCAGCCAGTCCATGCCGGCCATTTCCGCCACTTCCCGGTGCACTTCCAGGCGTTGCGCCTCATAGTCCTGGGGCGTGGCGGCGGTAAATTGCAACGTCAGTTCCCAAGCGAACAACTTCTGGCGTTCTGCTTCAGCTTCAAACGCTTCGTGCAGTCGTTCCTCGCGATACTGTGCCGCCGTTTCGCCCTTGGCCTGAGCCAACAGCGGGTTGAGGTGATCGAGTTCTTCGCGCAACCCGGGGCGTTCGTCGAGAAACCTTTTCAGTGCCAGCTCGTGTTGTTGTTCGGTTGCCGCCATGGTCGCTCCTTGAGTGGGGATTACGAAGACTGCTTCTTGCTGGCCTTGGCCGCTGCCGCCAGGCATTCGAGGGCAAACTGTTCGGTGTAGGTCATCTGGATCGGCGTGGTTTCGCCTTTGACGGTTCTTTCGCCGTCGAGGATGTAGCGAATCCGCTTGTCGGTGACGCCGATTCGCTTGGCGATCCAGGAAGGCGTCTGACCGATCTGGCTGATCAGCTTGTCGGCATATTCAGTGCTCGGTTTGTAGAACTCGGCATTAGGTGTCATCAGATTTCCAGTCAGGGGTGCGATGGGGCGTTATTGACGCGACAGGGTGCGCGAATCGTTGCGCGGTGTCGCGGTATAAATGAAGTAAAGCAGAACGATACGGGCTGCCGGGGTGATAAAGTCCGCTTTTTCCTGATGAGTGAATGCAATGCGAATTCTGATGGTGGCGCTGGCCGTGACGTTGCTGGCGGGATGCGCCGGCTCGACGATGAACGATGCCCGCACCAAGGCCCCGTACAAGACCCTGAAGTCGGAAAAACCGGGAAAAGACGTCGCCCAGTGCGTGCAGTTTTCCTGGCAGGACGAGGCCGTGTTCGGCGTCGATGCCGCTGCCTATCTGCAAGCTGGCGAGAAGGGCGGTACGACCGTCTACACCCGCTCGGCGGAGTCTTTCGTCGACGTGACCAGTGATGCCTCGGGCACGGTGTTGAGCTACTACGCACAGAAGGATGATTTCGTGGCCAAGCGCCGGCTGGCGGCGTTGGCGACTTGCCTGTGATCTGACGCTGTTCCCCCCCTGTAGGAGCGAGCTTGCTCGCGAAAAAAATCGGAACGCCGCGGGGTGTCAGGCATCCAGCGTTTTCGTTGACGACCATCGCGAGCAGGCTCGCTCCTACAGGGGGGGCGGTATGGGTCAGTAGCTCAGGCGCTTCTGGAAGAAGAAATGCTTGTGGCCCGGTGGATAGTCGGCAATGTGCCCGATCTCGCTGTAGCCGCACTTCCTGTAGAACGCTGGCGCCTGGAATTCAAAGGTGTCGAGCCAGAGTCCGACGCAGCGCCGTTCCCGCGCCAGGTCCTCGGCCATCTGCATCAGTTGCGAACCCAGGCCCTGTCCCCGGGCCTGTTCCGGCACCACCAGCAAGTCGATGTACAGCCACTGGTAAAACAATCGGCCATGCAGGCCGCCGAGGATCTCGTCGTTGTCGTCGCGCACCAGCAAGGCGATGTGCTCGGGCACGTTACCTTCGGCCTTCGAGCCATTGTAGGCGCGCAGCGGTTTGAGGATGGCCTGGCGTTGTTCTTCCGTGGGGTTTTGCGACAGTTCGATACGCAGGTTCATGGCTATGTCCTTATGGCATTGAAGCCGCAGCCTATCCCGGTTGCAGCGATTGTTCCATCCCTGGAAAAGTTGAACCGTCGCCAACGCGCGGCTTGCTTGGGGGGGGCAAGCGCTGTCCGTTTTCACTTATCATGCGCACCCTCAGACCAATAACAGGACGCGTTGTCATGTCGAACACGGCCGAACGGGTCAACATCGTCGAGTCTCAGGTGTTGTCCCACGACTGGTACCTGCTCAAGAAAATCACCTTCGATTACCAACGCAACAACGGCGAGTGGCAACGCCAGACCCGGGAAGTCTACGACCGTGGCAATGGCGCGGCGATTCTCCTGTACAACCGCGCAAAGCGAACCGTGGTGCTGACCCGGCAATTTCGCCTGCCGGTGTTCGTCAACGGTCACGATGGGTTGTTGATCGAAGTGGCAGCGGGACTGCTGGAAGGCGCGGCGCCTGAGGACCGCATCCGCGATGAGGCGGAGGAGGAGACGGGTTATCGCGTGCACCATGTGCAGAAGGTGTTCGAGGCGTACATGAGCCCGGGATCGGTGACGGAAAAATTGCACTTCTTCATTGCCGAATACGACGCGAAGTCGAAGGTCAGCGACGGCGGCGGGCTGGAGGCGGAAACCGAGGAGCTGGAAGTGCTGGAGTGGGCGTTCGAGGACGCGCTCGAAGCGTTTTACCGCGGCGAGATCTGCGACGCCAAGACCATCATGCTGTTGCAGTATGCGGCGATGAAAAACCTCTTCGCCCAATCCTGACAAACACCAACCTGTAGGAGCAGGCTTGCCAGCGATGGCGTCCTCAATTGCGATGCTGCACTCAAGACCGCCATCGCTGGCAAGCCAGCTCCTACAGGATCAAAAGCCTGGCAGTCGTGCAGTGCCAGGCCAGTGCCCGCCTTCAAGTGTCAGCAACAACTCCTTAGCCTCAAGCCCACCGGCAAACCCGGTGAGCTTGCCCGACGCGCCTATCACCCGGTGACACGGCGCCACGATCGAAATCGGGTTCTTGCCATTCGCCGCACCCACGGCCCTGACCGCCGTCGGGTTGCCGATCTGTTCGGCGATCTGGCTGTAGCTGCGGGTCTCGCCGAACGGGATGGTCAGCAGCGCCGCCCACACCTTCTTCTGAAATTCCGTGCCGGCAAAATCCAGTTCCAGTTCGAAGCGATCGCGGGTGCCGGAAAAATATTCGTGCAACTGCGTGGCCGTGCGCACCAGGATCGGGTTGTCCGGCGCTTCGCTCATCGGACCAAGGCGCACCCGACCGGGTTTGTCGTTTTCCCAGAGGATGGCCGCCAGTTGTGAGCCGTTCGCGACCAGCTTCAACTGGCCGACCGGGGAAGCCACGGTGATGCAGGTATAGGTCATGTCAGGGCTCGCGCGAAATTGCTGAACAGGCGTTAAGGATACTGTCTCGACGGGGAGGCGCAATACGTAATCCCGACCATACGTGGCTATGGCTTTTGAAGCGTTTTCCTACGAAATAACAAGAAGAGACCGACTCATGAAGTACGAACCTTTTGCCAAATCGCTGATTGCGACCTCATTGGCACTCAGCTGCCTGACCGCCCATGCCGCCTCCGTGGCCCCGGCTACCGGGTAAAACGGCATGGTGGTCACGGCCCAGCACCTGGCCAGCCATGTGGGTGTGGATGTGCTCAAGAACGGCGGCAACGCCGTGGATGCGGCGGTCGCGGCAGGCTATGCGCTGGCGGTGGTCTACCCCCGCGGCCGGCAACCTCGGCGGCGGTGGATTCATGACCATTCTGGAAGCCTTCACCACCAGCCCGGACACGGTGAAAATCCTCGAAAGCTGGGGGCACAAGTTTACTGGTCCCCAGGACGCCAACCACCTGGCGGCGATCCTGGTCGGCGCGCCATCCCTGGGTGGCAAACCGGTAGGCAAGAACCGTTTTTTCGGGGCCAACGACCCACGGCGCAATACCGGGTTGTCATTGGGTTATTGAGGCTTGTGTCTGGAGGGGGACGGGCTTATGTTCGTCCCCTGATCCCTCGACATATCAAGGAAGGAAATCATGACCACTGCGTTGTTAATCATCGACGTCCAGCAGGCTTTGTGTTCAGGCGAGTACGAGTGCTTCGAGATCAGGCGCGTCATCGACACCATCAACGCTCTCAGTGCCCGGGCTAGAAAGGCCGGCGTTCCGGTGGTGCTCATCCAGCACGAAGAAGAGGATGGTCTGTTGAAGCACGGTGTCCCAGGCTGGCAACTGGCCGAAGGACTGCAGACATCGCCCGAAGATCATCGCGTACGCAAAACCACTGGCGATTCGTTCTATCAGACCAACCTGCAACAGTTGGTGCCGGTACAGGACTTCGAACGCCTGGTCATCTGCGGTCTGCAAACCGATTATTGCGTCAATGCCACCGTGCGTCAGGCACTGAAACTGGGCTATGACGTGGTGCTGGCGGCTGACGCACATTCCACTGTCGACAACGGCAACCTTACCGCCGAAGACATCATTGCCGAGCACAACAAGGACCTGGCACACCTGACCGGCTCCGTGGCGCGGATCGATGTGATACCGGCCAAGGACATTCAACTCTGAATCTCCCACATTCCCCTGTAGGAGCGGGCTTGCTCGCGAAGGCGCCATTACAGCCAATATCGATGCTGACTGACCCGCCGCTTTCGCGGGCAAGCCCGCTCCCACAGGGATCGCATTGCACACACACACACACATGCCAGGCCCACCAAATGAACTGTGGGAGCTGGCTTGCCAGCGATGAGGCCAGCACATTCAACATGGATGTCGGCTGACCTGGCGCCATCGCGGGCAAGCCCACACACAGTATTTTCCGTTGCCCGCAGATTCTGTGTACACCCACTAACCCTGTCACGGCGCGCTGGACGCCATTCCCGGCGCTATGGCATCGTCCAGGCAACAGATCATGCCATGAACGGGATCGCAAAGATGGAGGAGGGAAACAAGGTCGACGACAACAGGTCGCTGGCAACGCTGAAGGCATTCAATCATTGCGTATTGCACTTGGGGCGGCTGGCACGGGAAAGCGGGGCGTCGCGGTTCATCGCCGACGGCCTGCAGGCATTCGGTCAACTGGTGCCCTTCGCGTCTGCCTGGTGGGGCGAAATGTCTTCACCCGGTCCCAATGTACCTCCGCAAAGCTGGATGCATGGAAGCATCAATCTCCCCGAATCCTTTGTCGCCGAATGGCATCCGGTGGCGGCAAACGATCAGTTCTCCCACGCCACGCTCAATCGTCCCGGTGAGGTGGTGCGTGACAGTGGTTTCAACGACCCTTGCGAGGCGGTCAACGATTTCGCCCGGCGCCACGATCTCTATCACTTGATGAGCATCACCTTTGAGCTGCCCGAAAGCGGCATGATGTTTTTCGTCTGTCTCTACCGTGGTCAGGATGAACAGGCGTTCGAGGGGAACGAAGCCGAGCTGTTTTCGGCGTTCTGTGATCACCTGTTCCAGCTGTGGCGGTTTCAGGTGCAGGACATGATTCGCTTCGACAGCGAAAACGGCGCGAGTGACTTTGGCGTGGCACGCTTGGACGGCAGTCTGCTGTATGTCGGGGCCAGGCTGTGCGCCGCCATTCAACGCGAATTACCGGGCTGGAGCGGTTCAATGCTGCCGGGCGAGGTGGTCGCGCAACTGCCAAAGGCACCCTGCGTGATCCGCCTGGGCCGCTGCGCCCTGACCCTGAGCCCCAACGCCGAACACGTCATCCTGTCCCTCGATGCGCCATCCGGCGGGGACGGCCTGGCGCCACGGGAGCGCACGGCGGCGATGCTGTTCGCCGCCGGTCACTCTTACAAAGAGATCGCCAAAATCCTCGCCCTGAGCCCCTCTACCGTGCGCACCTATTTGCGTAACTGCTACTTGCAGCTCGGTGTGAAAAGCAAGGTGGAGCTGGGCTCCGTCCTGCGTTCGCCGGGTGCGCTGGCGGAGTCCGCGCGCCGGGACTGATCCCGGCCGTTTCAATTATTTGCCTGACCCCTCCTCATTTGCAGAGGTCCATTCGCGTGCTGCGCCCTATAGGGTAGGCCCTGTCTATACAAGGGCTTGTGCAGTCGCTTCGGGCCGCTTCAAAACAATAAGAACAGGGGTGAGGCATTTGAGACTTTCCAGGTTGTTCATCGCCGTTGCGTCGACAACGGCATTTTCCGGCATGGCGTTGGCGGCGACACCCGCCGACACGGTCATGCGTAATGGCTACGTCTACACCGTCGATGGCCAGAATTCCGTGCAACAGGCCATTGCCATTTCGGGCGGCAAGATCGTCTATGTCGGCAGCGATACCGGGGTCGCTGGCTTCATCGGCAAGCAAACACAACTGATCGACCTGGCCGGGCGCATGCTGATGCCGGGCTTCGTCGATGCGCACATGCACCCGGGGGATGGCGGTCGCGCCATGACCTTGTGTGACCTGAAATACCAGACCCTGACCCGCGCGCAGTTTCAGGCGAGCATTCAGGCCTGCCTCGATGCCGACAAGGACAAGGGCCCGGATGTCTGGCTGGAGGTCGGAAGCTGGGACCGCATGGGCATGACCGGGCTCGACGGCGATGCCGACAAATCGACCCTGGACGCGCTCAAGACCAGGCGCCCGATCCAGGTGCGTTCCACTGACTTCCACACGGTGCTGACCAACTCTCGTGGCCTGGAATTGGCCGGGATCAACAAGCACACTGCCGATCCGGAAGACGGCAAATACCGACGTGACAGCGCCGGCAACCCGAACGGTATCTGCGAAGACGGCGCCGCCGAATCGATGGCCGCCGTGGTGCCGCCGGCGACCGACGCGGAAAAACTCACCCAGATTCGAGCGGCCCTCGACGCCATGCGCCAGCAAGGCATCACCAGTTTCTTCGATGCGCTGTCGGGGCCGGAAAACGGCAAAGCCTTCACCCGCCTGCAAAAGTCCGGCGAACTGACCGCCCGGGCCTTGCTGGCGATCAAGCTGGACCCGGCCGCCGCTGCCGCCGACCCGGTGAAAACCATCGCCGAGGCCAAGGCCCTGGCCAGCACCTACGACCAGGGTGAAGTGAAGGTCGTGCCGGGCGTGAACATGCGCCACGTCAAACTGTTCATGGACGGCATCATCAATGCCCCGGCGGACACCGGTGCCATGTTGACGCCGTATCTGCACAACAGCGGCACCGACCAGGCGCCGAAGTGGACGCCGGGCAAGAACCTGGGTGAACTGTACTTCCCGCCGCAAGTGCTCAATCCGCTGTTGCTGCAAGCGGTCAAGGCCGGTTTCGATCCGCACCTGCACGCCACCGGCGAGCGCGCGGTACGCGATGCGCTGGACAGCGTCGCCTACGTGCGCAAGGCGCTGCCCGGTCAAGACTTCCGCCCGGCCATCGCGCACGCCGAGTCAGTCGATCCTGCCGACTATTCGCGCTTCAAGGCACTGGACGTCACGGCCACCATGTCGTTCCAGTGGGCGCAGCAGGCACCGTCCACGGTCGACGGCACCAGTGATCACCTTGGCGCCGAGCGATTCGAGCGCATGGAACCTTCGGGCAGCATCGCCCATGCCGGCGGCCGCGTGGCGTTTGGCAGCGATTGGCCGGTCGATCCCCTCGATGAGTTCCTGGCGCTGAAAGTCGGTGTCACCCGCTCCGGCGATCCCACCAATCCACACAGCTATGGGCCGAAGTATGCCGGGCGACTCAACGCCGATCCGGCGCTGTCGCGAGCCGAAGTGCTACGCAGCATCACCCTCAGTTCCGCCGAACAGCTGAAGCTGGACGCGGTGCTGGGGTCGGTCGAAGTCGGCAAGTTCGCTGACCTGATCGTGCTCGACAAGAACTTCATGCAGGTGCCCGAGGAGGAGCTGGGGCGCAACGACGTGCTGCTGACGCTGGTCGGCGGCAAGGTCGTGTGGGCCAAGGCGCCGTTCCTCGGGCTTGCGCCACAGGTGGTTTCCCAAGTCGTCAGTTCCCGATCCGTCCAATAAAAACCAGAGAGCGTTCCGATGCGATTGATTCCAAACCTGTTGGCCGCCGCGCTGGCCTTGTCGTCGGTGCAGGCCATGGCCGCCGCTGACCTGGTGTTGTTCAACGGCAAAGTCTTTACCGCCGAACCCGGCCAGGCGCTGGTGGAGGCTGTTGCGGTGCAAGACGGCAAGATTCTGAAAGTGGGCAGCGATGCCGAAATTAATGCCCTGGCCGATGCCGGGACCCAGCGTATCGACCTGGCGGGCAAGGTGCTGATGCCAGGCATGATCGACACCCACAGCCACCCGGTGGTGGGGGCGTTCGACAGCATGAAGGCCAACCTGCTGGACGAAGTCAAACCGATGCCGGAACTTGAGCAGTGGTTGATTGAACAAGACAAGGCCGGGCGTGCCCGGTCCGGCGATGTGATCAGCGTCGCCGGGGTCAGCTCGGCCTACTGGGAGAAAAGCCGTGAGCTGGGCAAGGTGTTCAATCAGGGGCGCTGGGCCGATCAGCCGATTGTCTTCAGCGGCATCGACGGGCACACCGGTTGGGCCAACAACGCGATGCTCAAACGCCTGAACATCGATGCGGCACTGGTCAAGAGCCTGCCGGAAAAAGAGCGCGGCTACATCGGCCATGAAGCAGACTTCACCCCTAACGGCTACTTTGCCGAATCCCGTTGGGACGTGGTGCGCAACGGGATTCCGGCGCCTACCCCGGAGGCCATGCTCAAGGCCGCTCGCGAGGCGGTGAAGATCAACAATCAATTCGGCGTCACCGCCTGGATGGACGCGGCGGCGAACGGCGGCAGTGAAGATTCGCTGTTCGATTTCCATGCCACCGCGCAAAGTGTCGGCGTACTGCCGCTGTACAAGGAGCTGGCGAAGAACGGCGAACTCAGTGCCCACGTCGCCGCGTTGATGGTCACCAATCCGAAGAGCAAACCCGCCGACCTGGAAGTGATCGCCACCGTGATGAAGCAATTCGAGGGCGTGCCAAACCTGACGTTCCCCGGCATCAAGGTGTTTGTCGACGGCATTCTCGAATTCCCGGGGCAAACCGCAGCGGTCATCGTGCCGTTCAAGAACAGCCATAAAAATGGTCAGTTGCTGACCGACCCGGCGCACTTCGGTGAACTGGTGGTGGCGGCGGAAAAACGCGGCTGGATCGTGCACATGCACGCCGTCGGCGACCGCGCGGTGCGTGAAGCGCTCAATGGCGTGGCGTATGCGCGCAAGCTCAGCCCGACACCTGTACCCCACAGCATCGCGCACCTGCAACTGGTCAACCCCAAGGAGTTTCCGCGCTTCAAGCAACTGGGCGTGATCGCCTCGATGCAACTGCTGTGGGCCACTGGCGAGTCCTACACCGTCGAACTGGTCAAGCCTTACATCAGCGCCTTTGCCTACGGCTACCAGTATCCCGCGCGGTCCCTGCATAACGCCGGCGCGACGATTGCCGGTGGCAGCGACTGGCCGGTGTCGAGCGCCAATCCGTTCAACGCCATTGCCCAGGCCAGCACGCGCAAAGGTCCGTTGGGCGTACTCAATGCCAAGGAAAGCATCGACCGCCAGACCATGTTCTACGCCTACACCCTCAACGCGGCGAAAACCCTGCGCCTTGATCGGCAGATCGGTTCGCTGGCACCGGGCAAGCAGGCCGACCTGATCATCCTCGACCGCGATGTGTTCAAGGTCAGCGATGACGAGCTGTTCGAAACCAAAGTCCTGAACACCTTCTTCGCCGGCAAGCAGGTCTACGCCCCCGCGTCCTGACCTGCGCGCGCCCCGACACACGTAATAACCGCCAGCCCCTCGCAGCGCGAGGGGTGTGGCATCGCCATGCCTGAAATTCCCCGTACGCCATAACAACAAGAGAATTGTATGAACGCATTTTCAGCATTGACCCTCGCTACGCTGGCCTTGGCTCCGTTGACCAGCCAGGCCCTGGTCCTCAACGATGATTTCAGCCTGGACATGACCCTGGGTGTCGTCAGCGACTACCGTTCCCGCGGTATCTCGCAAAGCCTGGGCGATCCGGCCGTGCAGGGCGGCGCGACACTGATGCACGGCAGCGGCTTGTACATCGGTGCCTGGACTTCCAGCGTGGATTTCGGCGGCGACTTCGATACCCGCCAGGAGCTTGAGTACTATGCCGGTTACTACTGGCAGGCGACGGACGCGATCAGTCTCGATCTGGGCTACATCAAGTACGACTACCCGAAGAATTCCGAATTCAACCTGAGCGAGATCTACGCCATTCTCGACGTCTATGGCGTGAAGCTCGGCGCCTATTACTCGAACGATACACCGAACGTTTTCGGCGAAGACCAGGACACGCTCTACACCTACGTCGGCTACAAGTTCACGCTGCCGGCCGAAGTCGGCCTGGAGCTGCGGGTGGGGCGCAACGATGTGAAAGACCCGGCTTTCTGGTCCGCCAACGGCGACAACCGCGAGGCTTATTACGAATGGGAAGCCAAGTTGACCCGCGACTTTGTCGGCGTGACCTGGGGCCTGAGCTACGTCGACACCGACTTGTCGAAAAGCGAGTGCAGCAGTTGGTACGGCTATGACGACCTTTGTTCGGCAACGATTGTCGCCAGCGCAACCAAGACTTTCTAAGTTCAACCCCGACAACAAAAACAGTTCCTCAAAGGAAACACCCTCATGAGTGCGCAACGCAGTCCCCTGATCGAGACCCGCTCGATCGATTTCATTCCCGAGGCTGAGCGTCACGGCAGTCTCTACAGCCAGTTCACCCTGTGGCTCGGCGCCAACCTGCAAATCACCGCCATCGTCACCGGCGCCCTCGCCGTGGTACTGGGCGGCGATGTGTTCTGGTCGCTGATCGGCTTGCTGGTGGGGCAGTTGTTCGGCGGTGCCGTGGTGGCGCTGCACGCGGCGCAAGGGCCCAAGCTCGGGCTGCCGCAGATGATCTCCAGCCGCGTGCAGTTCGGGGTGTATGGCGCGGCGATCCCGATCGTTCTGGTGTGCCTGATGTACCTCGGTTTCAGCGCCACCGGCGCGGTGCTGTCGGGGCAGGCGATTGCGCAGCTGATCAGTGTCAGCGACAGCGCCGGCATCCTGATTTTCGCGGCGAGCATCGCGTTCCTGACGATCTTCGGTTATCGGGTGATTCACCTGGTGGGGCGGGTGGCCAGCGTGCTGGGCATCATCGCGTTCGCCTACCTGTTCACCCGGTTGATGACCCTCAACGACATCGGCCTGCTGCTCGACAACCGTCATTTCGGCTGGAGCACCTTCCTGCTGGCGGTGTCGCTCTCGGCGTCCTGGCAGATCGCCTTCGGCCCTTATGTGGCGGACTACTCGCGCTACCTGCCGAGCAAGACCTCGTCGTGGAAAACCTTCGCCGCCGTCGGTCTCGGCACCGTATTGGGGGCTCAGGCTTCGATGGTGCTGGGGGTGTTCGCCGCCGCGTTGGCCGGGGCGAATTTCCGCGGGCATGAAGTGGCGACCATTGTCGGTCTGGGCAGTAGCGGTGTGATCGCGGCCTTGCTGTACCTGAGCATTGTGTTCGGCAAGGTCACGGTGTCCACCCTCAACGCCTACGGCAGCTTCATGTGCGTGGCGACCATCCTCAGCGGCTTCCGTCGCCGCCTGGAAATCACCGCCCGCCAGCGCATGCTGTTCGTGCTGCTGATCGTCGCGGCATCCACTGCGCTGGCGTTGCTCGGGCAGTACTCGTTCCTCAACTCGTTCAAGTACTTCATCCTGTTCTTGCTGACGTTCTTCACACCCTGGAGCGCGATCAACCTGGTGGATTACTACTTCATCAACAAGGAGCGTTACGACATCCCGGCACTGTCCGACCCTGCAGGGCGCTACGGTCGCTGGAACGTGTTGGGGATCAGCGTCTATGTGATCGGCGTATTGATCCAGTTGCCCTTTGTCGATACCCACTTCTATTCCGGGCCAATGGTTGCGCAACTGGGCGGCGTGGATATTTCCTGGATCGTCGGGCTGTTGGTGCCGGGTGTGATCTATTACGCGCTGGCCAAGCCGTCGATGAGTGCGGTGGCCGTTGAGCGGGGTTGATACCGGCATTTGTGGCGAGGGAGCAGTTGATTAACGCTTCGGCAGTTCCCAGCGCTGGCGCAACTGTTCGTACTGCGCTTCAGGCAGTTGCACCAGCACCGGGGATTTGCCCGGGTCCAGCCAGTTGAACAACCGCGCGATATCTGCCGGGGCCATGGCGGTACAGCCGCGAGTCGGTGCCGTGGGGCCGCGCCAGATGTGGAAGAAAATGCACGATCCGGCGGCGGGAGTGGCCAGGGTGTTGTGCCGGATGAATATGCCCTGGCGGTACAAGTCATCACTGCGGCGCATGCGTTCGGAACTGCTCCAGTCTCTTGCAACGGCCGAGCTGTCGACCAATGCGTTGTAGTGAGCCGATTGGCTGTCGTCCACGCATTCGATGGTCGCTGTCAGCGGCAGGTAGGGCAGGCGGGTATTGGTCGAAGGTTCGTAGCCAAACGCCGTGCCCAGACCGAACACTCCAGCCGGGGCCTTGCCGTCGCCTTCCTGTTTGACCGGCCCTTCAGGTCGCCCGGGGTTGAGTTGGCCCTTACCCCAGCCCATGCCGTTCTTGCCGAGCACCACCGCAAACGGAGCTTCGAACTTTTCAAAGGACTTGCCGCGCCGTTCATAGCGCTGGGCAGTGGCCTGGATGTCATCCCAGCTTTTGCTGGTGACCACGATCAGTTGATCGCTGCCGTCGAGCCCCTGTGCCATGGCGATCAGTGGAAACAACAGCAGCAACAGGGTCTTGATCAGCTTGTTCATGGTATCAACGGTGTGATGGGGAAGTTCATGACGTCCGGCTTCTGTGCATTCCCGTTATAGGTGAAGTGCCACCACTCGGCCGAATAACCCACAAAGCCCTGTTTTTGCATCGCGTCGTTGAGCCGCTGTCGGTTGGCTTTGGCTATCGCACTGATCTGCGTCGAGTCCGTATGCGCACGCTCATCGAAGCAATCGAAACCGGTGCCCATGTCGAGTGCGCCGTCGTGCCAGCGCTGGCCGTAGGGTGCGGTGCAATCCACCGGCGTGGCCGCAGGTGTCCAGGTGTCGGCGGGCAGGGCGTCGGGGCCGGTCAGGGTCAGGTCGACGGTGTTGCCCCGGGAATGATTGGACACCCGGGCGACATAACCCAGGCGCCAGAAGTCTTGCTTGTCGACCCGTGGGTAGAACTCGGTCTTGAGCGGGTCGCCGGGTTCTGTGGCAAAGCGGCCCATGTCTGCCACCGCACGCTGGGGGCGATAGCAATCGAACACCTTTAAGCCGTAGCCCTCGGCTTCAAGCGCCGTTTGCACCCGGGCCAGGGCGTTGGCGGCATCTGCCGACAGCAAACATTCTGCCGCCAGGTAGCCGTCGAGCGGGTGCCCGGTGAAGTTGTGGGCGCTGGCGTAGCGGATGTCCTGCGCGATGCCCGGGGCAACGCTGCGCACATACACCATGTGCCCGGGTTTCGGCTCGTCGGCCATGCACGGCAGGGCAAGGCTCAGGCACAGCATCGACAGACAGGGTGAACGAAACATCGGGAACGGCTCCATGCATGACCAGTCACCTCATCATGGCTTGAAACCGTCTGCACCTCCATGAAGTTGTTGATCGGCGTGATAGGACGAACGCACCAGCGGCCCCGACGCCACGTTCTTGAAGCCCATGCGCGTGCCTTCCTCGGCGAACCAGGCAAAGGTGTCCGGGTGCACGAAACGCTGTACCGGCAGGTGACTGCGCGAGGGTTGCAGGTACTGGCCGAGAGTCAGCATGTCGATGTCGTGCTCGCGCATGCGCTGCATGACCTCGATGACTTCCTCGTCGGTCTCGCCCAGGCCCAGCATCAGGCCGGATTTGGTCGGTACCCGGGGCACGGCGAGCTTGAATTTTTGCAGCAGGTCCAGTGACCACTCGAAGTCCGAGCCCGGCCGCGCTGCCTTGTACAGGCGCGGAACGGTTTCCAGGTTGTGGTTGAACACATCCGGTGGCTCATCGGCGGTGATCGCCAGGGCCACGTCCATGCGTCCACGATAATCCGGCACCAGGGTTTCCAGTTGCACGCCGGGCGACAGCTTGCGGATCTCGCGCAGGCAATCGACAAAGTGTTGGGCACCACCGTCGCGCAAATCGTCGCGGTCCACCGAGGTGATCACCACGTACTTCAGGCGCAGTTCGGCGATGGCCACGGCCAGGTTCATTGGCTCGTTGACGTCCAGCGGCTTGGGCCGGCCATGGCCGACATCGCAGAACGGGCAGCGACGGGTGCAGATGTCGCCCATGATCATGAAGGTCGCGGTGCCGCCGGAGAAACATTCACCGAGGTTCGGGCACGAGGCTTCTTCGCAGACGCTGTGCAGCTTGTGCTTGCGCAACAGTTGCTTGATCCGCTCGACCTCGGGAGAGACCGGCATGCGCACACGAATCCAGTCGGGTTTGCGCGGGAACTCATCCGTGGGAATGATCTTCACCGGAATCCGCGCCACCTTTTGCGCGCCGCGCAGTTTGGTGCCGACCTCCACTTTGGCCGGGCTGTTGCCGGTCGACTCGACATTGGCGTTCATCGTTGTTTCCTTGTGCAACAGCTATTCAGGGAGCGGCACGGAACCTGTGGGAGCGGGCAAGCCCGCTCCCACAGTGTTCTATGTTGTGTTATCAGTCGCGGTAGACCGGGAAGTCCGCGCACAGGGCAGCAGCTTGTTGAGCGACCTGAGCTTCCACATCGGCATCGCCGAGGTGATCGAGGATGTCGCAGATCCACCCGGCCAACGCAATGCTCTGCGACTCCTTGAAGCCACGACTGGTGATTGCCGGCGTACCGATGCGCAGGCCGGACGTCACGAACGGCGACTGCGGATCGTTGGGCACGGCGTTCTTGTTCACGGTGATGCCGGCGCGGCCGAGGGCGGCGTCGGCGTCCTTGCCGGTCAGGCCCTGGCGGATCAGGCTGACCAGGAACAGATGGTTGTCGGTGCCGCCGGACACCACGTCATAACCGCGCTCGATAAACACTTGCGCCATGGCCTGGGCGTTACGGATCACTTGCGTCTGATAGGTCTTGAAGCCTGGCTCCAGGGCTTCCTTGAAGCACACCGCCTTGGCGGCGATCACGTGCATCAGCGGGCCACCCTGACCGCCGGGGAACACTGCGGCGTTGAGTTTTTTCTCGAGCTCCGCATTGGCTTTGGCCAGAATCAGACCGCCACGCGGACCGCGCAGGGTCTTGTGTGTGGTGGTGGTGACCACGTCGGCGTAGGGCAGGGGATTGGGGTACAGACCCGTGGCCACCAGGCCGGCGACGTGGGCCATGTCGACGAAGAAGTACGCGCCGACCTTGTCCGCGATCTGACGGAAGCGCGGGAAGTCCAGGGTCTTCGAATAGGCCGAGAACCCGGCGATGATCATCTTCGGCTGGTGCTCGACAGCCAGGCGCTCGACTTCGTCGTAATCGATCAGGCCCGTGGTGGTGTCGATGCCGTACTGCACGGCGTTGTACAGCTTGCCGGAAAAACTCACCTTGGCGCCGTGAGTCAGGTGACCGCCATGGGCCAGGCTCATGCCGAGCACGGTGTCGCCGGCTTGCAGCAGGGCCAGATAAACCGCCGCGTTGGCCTGGCTGCCGGAGTGCGGCTGGACGTTGGCGTAATCGGCGCCGAACAGTTGTTTGGCGCGGTCGATGGCCAGTTGCTCGACCACATCGACGTGCTCGCAGCCGCCGTAGTAGCGCTTGCCCGGATAGCCTTCGGCATACTTGTTGGTCAGGCCGCTGCCCTGGGCTTGCATCACCCGCTGGCTGGTGTAGTTTTCCGAGGCGATCAGTTCGATATGGTGTTCCTGCCGCGCGTCCTCGGCGTTCATCGCCGCCAGCAGTTCTTCGTCATAGCCTTGGATCTGGTCGTGCTTGCTGAACATGGTGTGGTCCTTTTTCGGATTCGGGAAATGCCCAGGGGGCTTCAAGCGTCGGCGTGTTCTGCGGTCAGGCGTTCATAGGCGTCTTGATCAAGTAGATCGCTCAACGCCTGGACATCGACCGGTTTGAAGCGAAAGAACCAGCCTTCGCCCAATGGGTCTTCGTTGACCAGTTCCGGAGTGCTCTCGAGCGTCACATTGATCTCGACCACTTCACCCTCCAGCGGCATGCCGATACTGCTGGCGGCTTTCACCGATTCCAGTACCGACACTTCAGCGCCTGCAGCGAAGGCGCCCAATTCAGGGACCTGAACGAACACCACATCCCCCAGCGCCTGCTGGGCAAACGCCGTGATGCCGACGGTGACCAGGCCATTGCTCTCAAGGCGCAGCCATTCGTGATCGGCGGTAAAACGCAATTGGCTCATATCAACTCCTTATTGTTTTAAGGCTCGAGGCGGGGCGACGAGCGGGGTTGGAGGAGTGAAAGCAAGGGCGGTGCCAAGGTTGCTTAGTTGTTATAAAACAATGTCTTGAGAGATTTTTGTGATATTCGTGGCATCTCGCCCGTATTGAAATCAATACAGACAGGCAAGGCCTTGGATGCAGGCACCGTGATTGCTGGCAGGGAAGGGTGTGTATCGATTTCGCGACGCTGTATCGATTTGCAGACAAAGAATTCAGCTACAACACAAACCACTGTGGGAGCGGGCTTGCCCGCGATGGCTGACTGACATTCAACATTGATGTTGGCTGATCCACCGCCATCGCGGGCAAGCCCGCTCCCACAGGGTTCAGTGCTGTCAGAGAGGATCCTCAGGCCTTACCGGGAATCCCGTACTTGCGCAATCGAATCGCGATGGCGCTATGGGACGTCTGCAGCCGCGCAGCGAGCAACCGGCTGGACGGGTAGCTGCGATATAGCTGTTCCAGCAGGTTCTTTTCAAAGTCGCCCACAGCCTCTTCCAGGCTGCCGACTTCGCCGTCGTTTTGCCGTTCAACCGCAGTGCGGGCGATGTCGAGGTCGTCGATGTCCACCAGCGGATTTTCGCAAATCGCCGCCGCGCGAAAGATCACGTTTTGCAGTTGCCGCACGTTGCCCGGCCAGCGGTTGCCGAGCAGGGCGCTGAAGGTGCTCGGTGCCAAACGACACGCCGGTCGCTGGATCTGCGCACAGGCCTGTTGCATGAAGTGATTGGCCATCAGCAGGATGTCGTGACCGCGCTCGCGCAGCGGCGGTACTTGCAGGTTGAGCACGTTGAGGCGGTAGAACAGGTCTTCGCGAAAACGCCCTTCGGCGACCATTTTTTCCAGGTCGCGGTGGGTCGCGCTGAGCACCCGCACATTGACCCGGACTTCCTTGTCGCCACCCACCCGACGGAAGCAGCCATCGCTCAGAAAACGCAGCAGTTTGGCTTGCAGGTAGGGCGACATTTCCCCGACTTCATCGAGGAACACCGTGCCCTGATCGGCCAGTTCCAGCAGGCCGAGCTTGCCGCCCCGTTGCGCGCCGGTGAAGGCGCCGGGGGCGTAGCCGAACAGTTCGCTTTCGGCCAGGCTCTCCGGCAGTGCCGCACAGTTCAGGGCCAGAAACGGCGCATCATGCCGTGGGCTGATGGCGTGGCAGGCGCGGGCCACCAGTTCCTTGCCGGTGCCGGTTTCACCCTGGATCAAGAGCGGTGCATCCAGGGCCGCCACCCGTTGCGCACGCGCCTTGAGCGCGCGGATCGGCGGTGATTCGCCGAGCAGCGCATCGAAGCCTTCGGCATGGTCATGGTGCAGCGCCGACAGGCGTTCACCGATGCGATTGGGTTGATACAGGGTGAGCAGGGCGCCGGCGTCGGTGATCGGCATCGCGTCGAGGAGAAACGTCTGGCCACCGAGACTGACCTCGTGCATGGGCAGGCGGAAATGGTGATCGATCAGGATGCGTTGCAAGTCGGCATCGTCGAACAGCGCGGTCAGCGATTCACCGGCCGGTTCGCGCCCGCAGAGGGCGATCAGCGCCGGGTTGGCCAACAGCACATGGCCACGGTCATCCACCGCCAGCACCGGGTCGGAACTGGCGGCCAGCAAGGCGTCCAGTTGCAGGCGCCGGCGTTGCCCCGGAAGGATGTCGACCAGGGTCACCGCTTGCACGCCGCGTACGTCGAAAAGCGCCTCTCGCAGTTCTTCGAGCACGTCGGCGCTGAGGGTCGGGGCGTCGATGTAGACGTTCGGCGGCACCATCTCGACGGCGTCCAGGTTGAAACTGCGTCCACCGAGCAGTGCCAGCACTTCCTGGGTGATTCCGACGCGGTCGATGAAGGTGACGTGGATGCGCATGACGGGCCTGCAAGGTTGACGAACCGAATCAGTATGCCCGGCAAAATTTCAATTTGGCGAGTGTCACATCACGGCCTGGCGGTTTTGCGGGCGCTGGCGGCCAGGTCCTCGAGGAACGCCTGGAGGATCGGCGGCGGTGCCACGCCGCGTCGGGTGATCACGTCGAACGGCGACTTCAGGCGCAGGCTCGCGGGCGCCAGTTGATGCATCTCGCCGCTCTTCACCCACTGGCTGGCGAAGTGCTCGGGCAGGAAGCCCACATAGGCGCCGGAAATGATCAGGATGGCCGACGCCTCGATGTTGTCCACGGTGGCCGCCGCCTTGGTGATGCCCAGGTGTTCCAGGTCGTATTGCTGCATGTAGCCACGCACGACGATGCGCCCCGCGCCGACTTCTTCGAGCAGTTCGGCGCCCTCGGCCTGGCTGCCGAACAACGGGTGTCGCCGGCCGCAATACAAGCCCAGGGCTTCCTGGTACAGCGGCGCTTGCAACAGGCCCGGCACATGGATCGGGAAGTGCCCGATGGCGAGATGAAGTCGACCGTCGAGCACCCGTTCTTCGAGTTCCGCCGGGGTGCCGACGTACACGTTCAGGTGCACGTCATGCCCGCGGGAGACGAAGCGCTGGGTGGTGCGCGGAATCGGTGAATCGGGGTCGGTGATCGTGGTATCGATGATCCCCAGGTTGAGCTTGCCGCTGATGTGCTGCTTGAGCACATCGGCGTCCATGCAGAAGTTCTCCACTGCCGACAGCAGGCGCTGGGTGGCTTCATGAATCGCCACGCCTTGTTCGGTCAGGCGAAAGCCACTGCGCCCGCGCTGGCAGAGTTTGACGCCGAGCCGGGTTTCCAGGTGGGTCATCTGCTCGCTGATGGTCGACTGTCCGGCATTCAACGCCGCCTGCGCGGCCGAGAAGCCACCGCAGCGCACAATCGTGGCAAACACCCTGAGCAGTTTCAGGTCGACATCGTGCAGCTGGATCATCTGGGACCTCCGGCAGGGGGATGCATCGGGAATGCCGATATGAGTATCTGATGTTTAGCATTTTTTCCACGAAAACCTGCGCCCATAGTCTTTCCAACGGCGGTCGCCTTGCAGTCCGCCAGGCCGATAACAAGAAGTGGAGAGGCTAGAAATGTCGAACAACGGTTATGAATCCGGTCGCCTGAACCTGCCATTCGTGGGTCATTGCACCTTTGGCAAGTCCCCGGTGTGCACCGATTGGGATGCCCTGGATGCCGACGTCGCGGTGCTTGGCGTGCCCAACGACATGGGCACCCAGTGGCGCTCCGGCGCACGCTTTGGGCCACGCGGGATTCGTGAAGCATCGACGCTGTTTTCCTTCGGTCATGCCGGTGCCTACGATCACGAAGATGACGTGATGTACCTCACCGCCTCGGACGTGCGCATGGTCGACGTCGGTGATGCCGACATCGTCCACACCGACATGGCGACCAGCAACAAGAACACCGAATACGCCGTGCGCAAAATCCTCGATGCCGGTGTGATGCCGGTGGTGCTCGGCGGCGATCACTCGGTGCACGCGCCGGTGATCAAGGCCTTCGAAGGGCGTGGCCCGATCCACATCATTCACTTCGATGCGCACCTGGACTTCGTCGACGAACGCCACGGCGTGCGCTACGGCCACGGCAACCCGCTGCGCCGCGCTTCGGAAATGAACCACATTGTCGGCATGACCCAGATGGGCATTCGCAACGTGTCGTCATCCAACCGTGATGACTATGAGGCTGCCCATGAAGCCGGCTCGAAAATCCTCTCGGTGCGCGACGTGCGTCGCCTCGGCGTCGAGGGTGTGTTGGCGCTGATCCCGCAGAACATCAACTACTACATCACCATCGACATCGACGGTTTCGACCCGTCCATCGCCCCCGGCACCGGCACCCCGAGCCACGGCGGCTTCCTCTACTACGAAGTGCTGGAAATCATCCAGGCTCTGGCCAAGCGTAGCAAGGGCAACATCGTCGGCATGGACCTGGTGGAAGTGGCACCGGTGTACGACCCGACCGGCATGACCTCGATTCTCGCCGCGCAACTGCTGCTCAACAGCATCGGTTTCATCTTCCACGAGCGGGGCTTGGTGCGAGCCGCCGCCGAAAACGAATCGCTGGCTTAAGAGCTGGCCAGCCTGATCATCGAAACCACATACCCCGGCAGTGCCTGACTGTCGGGCAGAGAGAATAAAAATGGACACGATCGTCAAGAGTTACCTGCAGAAATTCGGCGTCAGCGAAGCCACCCAGACCTTCCTCAGCAAGGTCCAGAAGATGTTCATCGGCGGCGCCTGGGTCGAAGCCAGTGACGGCCAGACTTCCGATGTGATCGAACCCTCGACCGAAGGCCTGATCACCCGCATTCCCATGGGCACCACCGACGACCTGGACCGCGCCGTGCAAGCCGCCCGCGCCCAGTTCGACGGCGGCGCCTGGCGTCAGGCCAAACCGGCCGAGCGCGAGCGCATGATGCAGCGTCTGGCCGACCTGATCGAACAAAACGCTGCTGAACTGGCGGAAATCGAATCGATCGACATGGGCAAATCGGTTGCCTTCGCCAAGGACGTGGACATCCAGGGCACCGTCGATACCCTGCGTTACTTCGCCGGCTGGGCCACCAAGCTGCACGGCCGTACCGTCGAACCCTCGCTGCCGGGCAATTACCTGGCCTATACCCGCAAGGAAGCGGTCGGCGTGGTCGGCGCCATCGTGCCGTGGAACTTTCCGCTGCAAACCATGGCCTGGAAGCTCGGCGCGGCGCTGGCCACCGGTTGCACGGTGGTGGTCAAGCCCGCCGAGCTGACCTCGCTGTCGGCTCTGCGCTTCGCTGAACTGGTGCAGGAAGCGGGCATCCCCGACGGCGTGATCAACATTGTCACCGGGCGCGGCAGCGTGGTCGGTGCGGCCATGGCCACCCACCCCGGCATCGACAAACTGACCTTCACCGGATCGACGCCGGTAGGCCGTACCGTCGGTCGTGCCGCGCTCGACGAGATGAAGCGCCTGACCCTCGAGCTCGGTGGCAAATCACCGGTCATCGTCTGCGCCGACGCCGACATCCCGGCCGCCGCCCAAGCGGTCGCCAACGGCGTGTTTTTCAACTCCGGGCAGGTATGCGACGCCGGTACGCGGGCCTATATTCATAGCAGTGTCTACGACGAATTCCTGCGTGAGCTGATCGCCTACACACGCACCCTGAAAATGGCCCCGGGCCTGGACCCGGACTGCTTCATCGGCCCGCTGGTCTCGGCCCTGCAAAAGCAGCGCGTGACCGAGTACATCGAAACCGGCAAGGCCGAAGGCGCTGAACTGGTCTACGGCGGCCAACCGGTCGATGGCCCTGGCTTCTTCGTCGAGCCGACCATCTTCGCCCACTGCCGCAATGACATGCGCATTGTCCAGGAAGAGATCTTCGGCCCGGTGCTGGTCACCGCACCGTTCGACGATGAAGAAGAGGCACTGGCCCTGGCCAACGACTCGCCTTACGGCCTGGCTGCCGCACTGTATTCCAACGACCTTGGGAAAGTGCACAGCCTGATCCCGCGCCTCAAGGCAGGTTCGGTCTACGTCAACGCCCACGGCACCCTTGATCCGTCGATGCCGTTCGGTGGCTACAAACAGTCCGGATTCGGCAAGGACCTGGGCGCCGAGCAGCTCGATTACCTGCTCGAAACCAAGGCAGTGTGGATCACCTTGTAGGAGCGAGCTTGCTCGCGATGAACTCCGGAACACCGCGGGGTGCCAGGTTGCCAGCGTTATCGTTGACGACCATCGCGAGCAAGCTTGGTCCTACAGTCCTGTACGGTTTCAGCAACAACGCCAGGTAGGCACGAGTGAACTCAATCCCTGTAGGAGCGAGCTTGCTCGCGATGAACCCAAGAACACCACGGGGTGTCAGGTTGCCAGCGTTATCGTTGACGACCATCGCGAGCAAGCTCGCTCCCACAGGGGAGTCGTTCACCCGAAAGAACGCGGTTATCTCGTCATGATCTTCCAACAATAAGAGTCCGTCATGAACACTAACGCCAAGTCCGCCACGAGCGTGTCCGCCCTCGACGAAAAATCCGTCGTCGAGGGGCATTCGATCGACTTCATCCCCGAGAACGAGCGCACCGACAAACTGTCGAGCCAGGGCCCGTTCTGGTTCCTCGGCAATTTCACCTTCTTCACCATGACCATCGGCTTCGTTGGCCCGAGCGTCGGCCTGACCGCGCTCTGGACCACGCTCGCCGGCACGCTGGGCATCATGTTCGGCACACTTTTCATGGCATTTCACGGCTCGCAAGGCCCGCACCTTGGCCTGCCGCAGATGATCCAGTCCCGTGCGCAGTTCGGTTATCGCGGGGTGATCCTCGTATTGCTGGCGACGCTGTTCGTGTTCGCCGGCTTCAACATCGTCAACCTGGTGCTGATGATGCAGGGGCTGCATACGCTGTTCGGGTTCAACCCGGCGGTGATCGCGGTGGCGGTGACCATACCGGCGGCGGTGCTGGCGATTCTCGGCCATGACTGGATGCACCGCAGCTTCAAATGGGCGTTGTTCCTGTCGTTGCCGCTGTATGGCCTGGTGACCGTGGCGGTGTTGATGGGTTGGGTGCCGGACGCGGCCATGCCGGCGTTGGCGGCGGGCGAAACGGCCCCGGCGCCACTGGGTTTCAACTGGACCGGTTTCATCGCGCAGTTTGCGGCGGCCGCCAGTTACAACATCGCCTACGCCCCGTACGTGTCGGACTACTCGCGCTACCTGCCGAAGAACACGTCCAGCGGCAAGCTGATCGCGGTGGTGTTCCTCGGGGCTTCGCTGTCCGGTGCGTGGATGATCTCCGTGGGTGGCTGGCTGGCCGATCACCTGCACTCCACTGACGTGCTGGTCGCCCTCGGGCAAGTCGGCAACACCGTGTCGCCGCTGGTGGGCACGGCGGTGGTGGTCGTCACCATCCTGGCGTTCCTGCCGGTGATCGCGATGAACATCTACAGCGCCAAGCTGACCACCCTGACCTGCGTCGACTCGATCAAGCACATCGAACCAACGCGCAAGGCACGCATCCTGGCCATCGGCTTCGTGATCCTGCTGCAACTGGGCGTGGCCCTGAGCATCCAGAGTTCCGGCAAAGGCCTGTCGGTGCTGGGGATCTACCTGGTGGTGATGCTGTACTTCCTGGTGCCCTGGACCTCGGTCAACCTCACCGACTACTTCTTCGTGCGCAAGGGCCGCTACGCCATCCCGCACTTCTTCATGCCCCACGGCAACATTTATGGCAGCTGGGGACTGCGCGGTATCGCAGCCTATGCCATCGGTTTTATCTCGATGATCCCGTTCTTCTACATCTTCGACGGCGTTGAACAGCGCGAGGTGTATGTCGGCCCGCTCGCCAAGGCACTGGGCAGCATCGACATCGCCTGGCTGGTCGGGCTGATCGTGTCGGGACTGGCGTACTACTGGCTGAGCCGCTCGATCGACCTCAAGCGCGAAGAAGCCGTTATCCAGCAGATTGAAAAGACCTCCCCGCAATACACCACCGGCGACACGCTGACCCACAAACAGCAACCACTGACGGTATTCACTGAATCAACGGTCGGGAGATAGTCATGACCACGCAAAAATACGACTACATCATCATTGGCGCAGGCTCGGCAGGTTGTGTGTTGGCCAACCGCCTGAGTGAGGACCCGACCACTTCGGTGCTGGTCCTGGAATTCGGCGGCAGCGACAAGAGCGTAGTGATCCAGATGCCCAGTGCCTTCTCGATCCCGATGAACACCAAGAAGTACAACTGGCGCTACGAGACCGAGCCGGAGACTTTCCTCAACGGCCGGCGCATTCACTGCCCGCGGGGCAAGGTGTTGGGCGGCTCGTCGTCGATCAACGGCCTGGTGTACATCCGTGGTCATGCGCTGGACTTTGACGAGTGGGAATCCCTCGGCGCGGAAGGCTGGGGCTATCGCAACTGCCTGCCGTACTTCAAGCGCGCCGAGAGCTATGAATCGGGCGGCGACAGCTACCGCGGGCAAACCGGGCCGCTGCACACCACCAACGGCAACCACATGAAAAACCCGTTGTACGGTGCCTGGGTCGAAGCCGGCGCGGAGGCGGGCTATATCAAGACCGAAGATTGCAATGGCTACATGCAGGAAGGTTTTGGTGCCATGCACATGACCGTGAAAAACGGCGTGCGCTGCTCCACGGCCAACGCCTATCTGCGCCCGGCCATGGGCCGTCCGAACCTGACGGTGATCACCCATGCGATGACGCGGCAGGTTATCCTCGAAGGCAAGCGTGCGGTCGGGGTCATGTATGACCACGGTGGCCAGACTCACCAGGTGTACTGCAACCGTGAAGTGCTCATCTCGTCCGGGCCGATCGGCTCGCCGCACCTGCTGCAACGCTCGGGCATCGGCCCGGCGCAAGTCCTGCGCAAGGCCGGGATCGGCGTGCGCCATGACCTGCCGGGAGTCGGGGAGAACCTGCAGGATCACGCCGAGGTGTACATCCAGTTCGGCTGCAAGGAACCGGTGACCCTCAACAGCAAGATGGACCCGCTGAGCAAACTGATGATCGGTTTGCGCTGGCTGCTGTTCAAGGACGGCCTGGGCGCTACCAACCACTTCGAGGCCGGTGGTTTCATCCGCTCCGAGAAGGGCCTGCGCTGGCCGGACATCCAGTTTCACTTTCTGCCGGCAGCGATGCGCTACGACGGCAACAAGCCGATCAAGGGCCACGGCTTCATGGTGCTCACCGGGCCGAACAAACCGAAAAGTCGCGGCTATGTGCGCGTGCGCTCGGCCGACCCGTATGAGCATCCGGAAATCCGTTTCAACTACCTGGAGCGGGAAGAGGACCGCGAAGGCTTTCGCCGCTGCATCCGCCTGACCCGCGAGATCATCGGCCAGAAAGCCATGGACCGCTTCCGCGACGGCGAAATCGCCCCGGGTGCGCAAGTGACCAGCGACGAAGACCTCGACGCCTTCGTGCGCGATAACCTGGAAAGCACCTACCATCCCTGCGGTTCGTGCCGCATGGGCGAGGACGACATGGCGGTTGTCGATTCCCAATTGCGCGTGCGTGGCATCGCCGGTCTGCGGGTAATCGATTCGTCGGTGTTCCCGACCGAACCGAACGGCAACCTCAATGCACCGACCATCATGCTCGCCGAGCGCGCCGCCGATCTGGTGCGTGGTGTGCAGATGCTGCCGGCGTCGGATGTGCCGGTGGGGCTGGTCGAGGGCTGGGAGCACAGCCAGCGTACTTCGTTGCCGGGGCGTAACGTGCGGGTTTGATCCACACATGACCCTGTAGGAGCTGGCTTGCCAGCGAAGGCGGTATACCTGATACACCGTGCCGACTGGCTCGCCAGCAAGCCGGCTCCTACAGCTGATGTTCGTCGAAAAAAAAGTGCGTCGCTGGTCCGTCGCCATTGCTAGTCTGTAATTCCTTGAGACCGCAATGGAGCACCCTCATGGCTATTCAGGCCCTGCGCGCCGACGCATCGCATATCGACCAGATCGCCCCTTTGTTTGACGCCTACCGGATGTTCTACGAGCAGCCGTCGAACCTGGCGCAATCGCGCGCCTTCATCGCCGAGCGCATTGCCCGGGACGAATCGGTGATATTTCTTGCCCGGGACAGCGACGGCGAAAACCTCGGCTTCGTCCAGCTGTTTCCGACCTTTTCTTCCATCGACGCGCATCGCACCTGGCTGCTGGGTGATCTGTTCACTACACCCGCCGCCCGGGGCAAAGGCGTCGGCACATTGCTGATGAACACCGCACGGGACTTTGCCAGGCTGGCCGGCGGCAAAGGCATGACCCTGGAAACCGCCACCGACAACGTCACCGCCCAGCGTTTGTACGAGTCCCTGGGCTGGGTGCGCGACCCCGGTTACTACACCTATTGCCTGGATCTGAAAAAAGACTGAGCCGGGCTGCCGCCCAGCCGTCATTGCTGAGCGGCGTTGGCTGTACTTGCCGCGTTTTTTTCCTCCACCAGTTTGTACGCCACGTAGTACTTGTAGATGTTGCCGACGTAATCCACCGTCTCCCGGCCGACCACTTGCGCCGCGGATTGCTCGACATTGCCAAACCAGATGTTCTTGTCCAGCCCGGATTTTTCCGCCAATGCGCGGAATTTGCGCAGGTTGCCCGGCCCGGCGTTGTAAGCGGCGAAGGTCATCAGGGTTTTGTTCATCTGGTTCAATTGCGGGTCGTTCAGGTACTTGTCGGCGAGCAGGCGCATGTACTTGCTGCCGGCCTCGATGTTCTTGTCGGCGCTCTTATCGATATCGCCGATGGCCACCGTGGGGTCCCTGGCGGTTTTCGGCAGCAGCTGCATGACGCCCACCGCGCCCCGGGGGCTGCGGGCACCCTGATCGAGTTGTGATTCCTGGAACCCCTGGGCCATCAGCATCAGGTGGTCGAAACCGTAGGTGCCCGCATGGCGGGTGAAGATATCCACCATCTCCTGGAATTTCTTCATTTCCGCTTCGGACGTGGCATTGAGCACCCGTTTGCTGCTGTTGGTGACGTACTTGGTTCTCAGGCTATTGCCGAACGCAGTGCCGAGCTTGTGGGTTTTGGCGAACCCGGCCAACTGGCTTTTGAATTGTGGGCTGTCCTTGCGGATCGCCCAGGCTAATTCCGAGTTTTCATGCAGGAACACTTCGTTGTGGATTTTCATGTCGGTGTACAGCGGCGACCAGATGATGGCGATGTAACGATCCACCACCGTGGCCTTGAGCAACCCGGCATTGACCATTTGCAGCAGGTCTTCGGACTCCAGGTTTTCATCGGCGGCCTTCAGGTCGATGGGCGCCAGGCCCTTTTCCTTGAATGAAGCGTTGAGCGCCTGAAGGTGCTCGAAGTAGCTGCTCGAGGCGCGGACGGTCACTTCCTGTCCCGACAGGTCTTCGATTTTCTCAAAAGGCTTGCTGCCAGGTCCGGTGACCAGCACTTCGGGGATGTTCACCGCAAACGGAGCGGAAAAATCCACGGTTTTCAGGCGTCCGTCGGTGATGGTCAGGCCGCCGGCGGCGATGTCGCCGACGCCCTGGACCAGCTTGGGCATCAGCTCGTTACGGGCGGTCGGGATGAACATTACCCGCCATCGCATCGATTTCTTCGCGTAGGGCTGGGTCTTGTTCAGCCAGGCTTCCAGCCCTTTGCCCAACTCGTAAGTCAGACCCCGCTGGCGACCGCGATCGAGTTCGAAGAAGGTCTTGCTGTACGGCACCAGGATGCGTATCAAGCGGCGTTCGCGCATGCCCTCGAAGTCGCCGACCCAGGGCTGGGGCACCGGCAATACCAGGCTTTGCACTTCGGCTTCTTCGGCCGGGGTCAGCTCAACGGCGGGCAGTCCGGACTGGGGTTGTGCCAGGGCTGGATTCAGCCAGCACAGCAGCAGAAGCAGGGACAGTTTGTGGGCGCAACGCCATACAGGGTTCATGTTCACTCACCGACAGGGCAGAGAGATTGAGATCACCGTTGAGTATGGTCAATGACGGGGCGCGCACTGGTTCAAGCGCAACAAAAACTATCGGGCAATCGTTCTCGCTGAGCGACGCCCCACTGGCCGCTTGTGGGGCGCGGATCAAGGTTCGACTCAATCAGGAGGCTGGCTGTTTTTCATCGCCAAATACCGGGCGCATGAACGAACGCTCATAGCTGAGGATGAATTTCCGGTCTTCGGCGTACTTGAACGCCGCGAGGCACTCCGGATCGCTCATGGACTGTTGCCGGTAATGTTCATACGCCGCGAGGCTGGGAAAAGTGAACAAGGCCATGGCGATGTTGTTGGCGCCTTCCGACGGCAAAAAGTAGCCGTGGTGCTGGCCGCCGAACTTTTCCACCAGGGGAATCCACAATTTGCCGTAGTGCTCGAAGGCGTCGAGCTGGTAGGGATCGAGCACGTATTTCAGGTAGCAGGTCACCATTGTTTCGTTCCTTGATCTGGTTTTGAGGGCAGTCGCCACTGTAATGAACCGTGGGCGTCCGGCACAGCCGTTTGTTCGACATTGACCGGTAGTTTTGCACCAGATGCATGCGCTAGAGGCCCCGTACTATCGGTTCAGTCAATAGTCACCATCAAGAATCGCAAGTTCTGTTTTTTGTGCAAAGGCGGAAAATCGCCTGCATTGAATACGCTGCTCAAGGAACCTGCGCGATGAAAATGTTGGCCCGACTGGCTGTGATTGCCCTGTTGCTGGGCAGTGTTGCATCCACCGCATCGGCCCATGCCGAAGACACACGCTGCCATCTGCCGCCCATCACCGCTGGTCAGGGCGGGCTGCAATACGGGCAGACGGTCGGGGTGCTCTACAGCGAAAACACCGTGGAAAACCTGCAGTACCTTGAGCAATACCACTCGGTCGCGGTGAACGGCGCGAAGAACGCCCTGGATGCGCGGATTCGCCAGGCGTTCGTCAACAGCTCCGATCCGGACCTGGCCATCGACTGGCTGATGAGTTCGCTGCACCACACCTTTCTGTCGGTGACGGTCTACGACAACCTCGATGCCCTGGTGCAGGCCCATCCGGATGTGGTGGTGATGCTCGATACCCACAATCAGTTGCTGACCCAGCGTAACGACCGGGTCGAGGCGCGTTTCGCCGCGCGGTTCTACGACGCCAGCCTGCAATACATCGGCAAGGCCGAAGGCGCGGTGGAAAAACAACTGCCGTCGGTGTGGGTGCATGACAAGGCCGCGCCCGAGATTGCCGCGCAAATCGAACAGCAACGCGACCTGCAACTGACTGCATTGAAACAGTTCGATGCGTCGTTGAAGGCGCTGGTAACCGCCGGATTAACCGCAACAACAAATTAATTAGCCCGGCGTCCATTGAACGGCGGGCAACCCAGACAATCGTTGATTTCTATTCAGGACTGATCCATGCGCGCTTTTTTCGCCCCGACCCTGGTATTCGCCCCGTTGCTGCTGGCCGGTTGTGCCACACCGAACGATCCGACGCTGACCTTGCAGACCACCAAGTCGCCCGAGGAATACACCCATTGCGTGGTGCCGAAGTTGCAGCACGATGCGCTGGCGCCCACGGTGTCGCAGACCCAGCGCAGCTACCGGATCGTCGTATCCAGCAAAGTGGCGGCGGACAACGTGCTCGAAACCTATAAGGCCTCCAATGGCGGCAAGGTGTTCCTGTACGAGCGCAAGCTGCTGGCGTCGGCGTTCGTGCCGTCGGCGTTCGAGCGTGCGGCGCAGGAATGTCTGTAAGCGCAATTTCAGGCAAAAAAAAGCCGCCGGGAGAGGCAGCAGAAAGTTAAAGCACGCATTGGATGGGCTGAGTATGGCGTCCGGTACATGACGATTCGATGACAGGCAAGCAATGGTGGTGAAGGGGACGCCCTCTCGCCCGGAAATCGAGAACCCGTACTTGATCAGCTGGATGCCAGAGCGGGCGAGCATGCGCTCGCGGTCATTGGGCGCGGGCAGGGCGGCCACCCGGAAGACCCGGGGCACCGCCGATCCTGGTCGCAGTTTGTTACGAAGTGGTGATGCCCGGCGTTGTCATCCGGGTGTCATCGAAGTAATGGCAAGATCCTCGCAATCCGTCTTGAGTGCCCGGCGACCGCCAGCCTGCCGGCAGACGAATGTGCAAGGAACCCCGTATGAAAGACGCCCCGCTGTTTGCCGCCATCGACCTGGGCTCCAATGCGTTTCGCATGATGATTGGCCAGTCGGTGAGACGGAACCAGCAGATGGTCATCCAGGAAGTGAAGACCCTGCGTGAACCGGTGCGTCTGGCCGAAGGCCTGCAGGGTGGGGCACTCGATGAGTTGGCGCTGGACCGGGGCTGGCAGGCGCTGGCGCGATTCGGCAAGAAGCTGCGCGGTTTCGAGGCCGGGCGCGTGCGGGCGGTGGCCACCAGTGCCGTACGCGAAGCGGACAACGCGCCGCTGTTCCTGGCCAGTGCCGAGCGTCACCTGGGTTTTCGCATCGACGTCATTTCCGGTCACGAAGAGGCGCAATTGGTCTACGCCGGCGTGGCCCACACCTTGCCGGCGCAGAGCATGCGGCTGGTGGTGGATATCGGCGGCGGCTCCACGGAAATGATCATCGGCCGTGGCAACCGGTTGCTGGTCACCGAGAGCATTGCCATCGGCAGCGGAACCTTCGGTGCGCATTACTTCCACGGCGGGCGGATCATCGCCGAAGCGCTGCTGGAGGCCGAACGCGCGGCCACGGTGCAATTCGAACGCATTGCCCGACGTTACCGGGCCATGGGCTGGCAGCAGGCGATCGGTTCTTCAGGGACGGCGCGGATGCTGGCCAAGGTGCTCAAGGCCAATGGCCTGAATGATGACGGTCAAAGCGGCATCACCTACGGCGGCCTGTTGCGCCTGTCGTTGCGCCTGCTGGAAGTCAAACATGTGAAACACCTCAAGCTGGCGGGGCTGCCCACCCATCGCCTGAGCATTTTGCCCGGCGGTCTGGTGGTGATGCTGGCGGCGTTCAAGGTGTTCGGCATCACGCATATGATTGCGTCGGAACCGGGTTTGCGGTTCGGCGTGCTGCATGGATTGATGAGCAAACACTAAAAACCTGCCAGCCGAGGTTAAACCATGACCGCCCCCCGTCGCGTGCTGTTCGTCTGCGCCAGAAACGATGTCCGCTCACCCATGGCCGAAGCCTTGCTTCGCCACACCGACCCTGCCGACTTCCAGGCCTTCAGCGCCGGGCTCGAGGCCAGCGCGATCGACCCGCGCACCTTCGAATCCCTCGAACACATCAATGTCGATGCCAGCGGTCTGCACAGCAAGTCCCTCGAGGATTTCGAAGGCCAGGCGTTCGACTACGTCATCACCCTGTGCGACAAGGCCTCCGAAGAGGCCACGCGCATGCCGTTTAGCGGTGAAGTGATCGTCTGGAGTTTCGAAGACCCGACCACCAGCGAAAGGCACGACCCGTTTCGCCATACCCTTCAGGAAATTGGCGACCGCATCAAAATGTTCATCACGGTGAAAACCCGACACGTGGCCCAGGTGCCGTCAGTCAGCGATTCCTGACAAGCCTCGAACACCGTCTACCCTCATCGGTCACAACCATCATGATGAGGGTGTAGACGGTGATGAAAACGGACAACGTTGAATCAAACGAAGCCTCGGCGCTGATCGACGAGCGAATCCGGGAACTGGCCGACTGGCGCGGCGAAACCCTGGCCCACATTCGCAAGATCATCCAGCAGGCCGACCCGCAAGTGATCGAAGAGTGGAAGTGGCGCGTGCCGGTGTGGTCCTGTGCCGGCATCATCTGCACCGGCGAGACCTACAAGCAAGTGGTGAAGCTGACCTTCGCCAAGGGCGCATCGCTGGACGATCCAGCGAAGCTGTTCAACTCAAGCCTTGAAGGCAACACGCGGCGTGCCATCGATATTCGCGAGGGTGAGCAAATCGATGAAAAGGCCCTGAAGGCGTTGATTCAGGCGGCCGTTGAACTCAATACCTCGCACAGCAAATAATGAGGTTCTTCCCGCATTCCTGGGAAACTGTAGGAACGGCCGGTCGACGCTCGATTGCCGGCGATGGACTCAAGTGCGCCGCGTTTTTCCAGTTCATACGCGTTATCGTTAACGACCATCGCTGGCAAGCCAGCTCCTACAAGGGGCAAAAAGCCAGTGCACTGAACTCCTGTGGGAGCTGGCAAGCCCGCTCCCACAGGGATTGCGTCCATTTGACCACTTGGGATATCCCCGGCGCGCATGTTCCAATAGCCATCCGGCAACACCCGACTGGAAACGGACCATGAAGAAAATCGCCGCACTGACCCTCGCGTCGCTACTCACCGCCGGCCTGTTCAGCACACCCGCCCTTGCCGCAGGCGATGCACAGGCCGGGGAGAAAGTGTTCAAGCGCCTCTGCAGCGGCTGCCATCAGATCGGCGAATCGGCCCGCGCCTTCTTTGGCCCGCAGCTCAATGGCGTGATCGGTCGCCACTCCGCCACCACCACGGACTACGTGTATTCCGATGCGATGAAATCAGCCAACCTGGTCTGGGACCGCGAAACCCTGATCGCCTACCTCGAAGCGCCGAAGAAAGTCGTCCCCGGCACTCGCATGATTTTCTGGGGCCTCAGCGACCCGGAAAAAATCGAAGACTTGCTCGCCTACCTGCAAACCTTCCCGGCGCAGTAATCATGCGGTGGTCTGCTGGTCGGCCGCCAGATTGTCCACCAGCCATCCGGTGAAGGCCCGTGCCATCGGGATGTTCTCGCTGTCACGGTGCGTCAGCAGCGCCCAGTTCGGGCCGCGGATGGTTTGCTCCACCATCGGCTGCAACAGCCCGGTGGCCCGCGCCTGCCGACTCAGCAACCGGCTCACCAGTGCAATGCCGAGCCCGGTGCAGGCCGCGTCCAGCAGTAAACCCGGATCGGAAAAGTTCAGCCCCTGATCCATCTGCCCCACATCGATTCCCGACTCCACCGCCCAGTGGCTCCAGTCCATTTCCCGCTCGCCATGCAGGGTGGTGCGCTGTTCCACGGGCACGGCCAGCAGGCTCGGGTGACACGCCGGGTAGAGGCGGTCGGCGTGCAGCACCTTGAAACTGCATTCGGCCTGGGAACTGATGTCGTCGCGCACCGCCAGGTCGATGGTCTGGCTGGCCATGTCCGGCACTTCATTCGTGCTGAAAATCCACAGGTCTACCTGCGGATGCTGCCGGCGAAAATCCCCCAGGCGCGGCAGCAACCAATGCCGGGCAAACGCCGGGGTGGTGTTGAGCACCAGTTGATTGGGTTTCTGGTATTGCCCCAGCCGGCGAATGCCCACCGCCAGTTGCTGCAACAACGCCTGGGTGGTGCTCAGAAAATCGTGACCGGCATCGGTCAGGCTGACGCTGCGCCCACTGCGATAGAACAGCGGTTGTTCAAGGTAAGCCTCAAGGCTGCGGATCTGCTGGCTGATCGCCGATTGGGTGAGGTGAAGCTCTTCGGCGGCCTTGTGAAAACTGCCCAGCCGGGCGGCGGCTTCGAAGCCGCGCAGGGTGCTCAGGGGCGGCCAGTGTTTGAGCATATCGATAAGTTTCTCTAATCAGTTGCCTGCAAAATCCATCGTTTGTTTGCCCGTTTTACCAGCCGTAGCATGCATGCCAAGACCGCCAAGGCCGTTTTCATTGAACACAATGACTTAACTTAGAGGTACTTGTCATGCAGCAGAGCGCAATTCAAAACAGCGGTTGGATGATGCCAGCCGAGTGGGTCACCCACGCCGCCACCTGGATGGTCTGGCCGCACAACAAGACCCTTTGGGAGTCCGGCTGGCGAGTGACGCTGCCACAGGTTCAAGAGGACTTTGCCCGCGTGGCCAACGCCATCGCCCGTTTCGAACTGGTGAAACTGGTGGTCGACCCTTCGGCGGTCGCCAGTGCCAAAGCCTTGTGCGGGCCGAACATCGAATTGATCGAACTGGCAGTCAACGACAGCTGGTGCCGTGACTCCGGCCCGAGCTTCGTCTGCCACCCGCAGCAAGGTTTGGCCGGTGTGAGCTGGCGCTTCAATGCCTGGGGCGGCAAGTCGGCCCACGATCTGGACGAAAGCCTGGCCCGTCGTGCGCTCAACCAGTTGGGGCTGGAGTGTTTCGGTACGGCATTGAGCAACGAGGGCGGTGCGATTCATGTGGACGGCGAGGGCACGCTGATCACCACCGAGTCGGTGTTGCTCAACCCCAATCGTAATCCGGGCGTGACCAAGGCCGAGATCGAAGAGATCTTCACCCGCTTGCTGGGCGTGAAGAAAACCATCTGGTTGCCGGGCGATCCGAGCTACGTGACCGGCGACATGACCGACGGCCATGTCGATGGCGTGTGCGCCTTTGCCCGTCCCGGCGTGTTGCTGGTGGACGCCACCCACGACAAGCAATCGGTGTACGCCGAAGTGGCCCGCGAGAACCGTCGCGCCCTTGAGCTGGCCACCGACGCCCAAGGCCGCAAGTTCGAGCTGATCGAACTCTATGAAGCCTCCGATGCAGTGGACACCGAGGCCGAAGTGTTCTGCGCCTCCTACACCAATTTCTACATCGCCAACGGTGCGATCATCATGCCGGCCTATGGCATCGATGCCGACAAGGTCGCTGCCGAAGTGCTGGCGCAGGCGTTCCCGGGGCGCGAAGTGGTGCCGGTGCGAATCAACCATCTGGCCCATGGCGGCGGCGGTGTGCATTGCATCACCCAGCAACAGCCGGCCTGGCCGGTGCGGGGTTGATGCCATGACACTGCTGACCATCGCCACCACCCAGATGCCTTGCACCTGGGACCTCAAACACAACCTCGACCAGGCCGAGCAACTGGTCCGCGAAGCCGCGGCCAAGGGCGCGCAGGTGATCCTGTTGCAGGAGCTGTTCGCCACGCCGTATTTCTGCATCGAGCAACACCACAAGCACCTGGCGCTGGCCGAGGAGTATCGCGACAGCCGCGTGCTCCAGCGCTTTGCGGCATTGGCGAAAGAGTTGGGCGTGGTGCTGCCGCTGAGCTGGTACGAGAAGGCCGGCAATGCGTACTTCAATTCGTTGAGCGTAGCCGACGCCGACGGGCGTCTGTTGGGGGTGTACCGCAAGACCCACATCCCCAACGCCATCGGCTATCAGGAGAAGGAATACTTCAGCCCCGGCGACAGCGGTTTCCGGGTCTGGGACACCGCGTTCGGGCGCATCGGCCTGGGCATCTGCTGGGACCAGTGGTTCCCCGAAACCGCCCGCTGCCTGGCCCTGATGGGTGCCGAAGTGCTGCTGTTCCCCACGGCCATCGGCTCCGAACCGGGCTGCGCAACCCTGGATTCGCGCGATCACTGGCAAATGACCATGCGCGGCCACGCCGCCGCCAACCTGCTGCCGGTGGTGGCCGCCAACCGTGTCGGCCGGGAAGCGGCAACCACCGACCCGACCCTGCAAATGAGCTTCTATGGCTCGTCGTTCATCTGTAACCACAAGGGCAAGTTGCTCGCCGAAGCCGACCGCGACAGCACCGGCGTGCTGGTCCACAGCCTGGACCTGGCGGCCATGCGTGAAGACCGCCTGACCTGGGGCATCTACCGCGATCGCCGTCCGGAAATGTACGGCGCCTTGTTGACCCAGGACGGTCGTCAGATCCATTCACGCTGGGCAACCCAAGGGGTGTGACATGAACACGATCAACAAGCTGTGCCTGGCCATGGGGCTGGCGCTGACCTGTGCGGTGCCTGCGCTGCACGCCGAGGAGAAAACCCTGCGGCTGTACAACTGGGCCGATTATTTTGCCGAGGACACCCTCAGCAAGTTCACCGCCGAGACCGGGATCAAGGTGATCTACGACGTAATGGATGGCAGTGAAACCCTGGAAGCGAAAATGCTCGCTGGCGGCAGTGGCTACGACCTGATCTTCCCCGGTGACACCGTGGCCGAGCGCTTGATGCGCGCCGGCAGTTTGCAGCCCCTGGACCAATCAAGAATCACGGCCCTGAATGACGTCGAGCCCGGATTGCAAAAGCTGCGTTCGCACTATGAGCATTCGAGCAAGGCCACGGTCCCGTATACCTGGGGCACCATCGGCCTGACCTACAACGCCGAGCAGATTGCCAAGCGTGCGCCGGACGCGCCGGTCGACAGCCTGGACATGCTGTTCAAGCCGGAACTGGCGGCGAAGTTCGCCGACTGCGGCATCTCGATGATCGATTCGCCGGACGAAGTGCTGGCCGTGGTGCTCAACTACCTCGGCCGCGATCCACGCAGCGCCAAACCGGCCGACCTGGCGGCGGCGAGCGAGCTGCTGATGAAACTGCGGCCGTACATTCGCAAGTTCCAGTCGCAACCGGTGACCGACCTGGTCAATGGCAACCTGTGCGTGTCCCTCGGCTACAGCGGCGACATGACCCAGGCGCAGCGCACGTCTGACAGCGCCGGCAAGAAAACCACCTTCCACTACCGCATTCCCCGCGAAGGCACCACGGTGTGGATGGACACCATGGCCATTCCCGTCGACGCGCAGCATCCGGAGTACGCCTACGCGTTCATCAACTTTGTGATGCGCCCGCAGAACATGGCGGCCATCAGCAACTTCACCGGCTATCCGACCTCCAACGCCAAGGCGCGGCCGGATGTCGATGCCGCGATGCGCAACAACCCGGACATCTACCTCGATGAAGCCACTTACGCGCGGCTGATTCCTGGCAAGGACATCCCCCAGGCCGACATGCGGGCACGCATGCGCACCTGGACCAAGTTCAAGACCGCTACCGTTAAATGATCACCGGCCGGCCCGAGGGCTGGCCAAACCCGAGATATCAGGAAAACACATGCCGACACGTCGAACATTCATCAAGCAGGTATCGGTCGCCGCCGGACTGGGCGCAGTGGCGTCCTTGGGATTGGGCTTTGCCTCCCTGCCGGTGCGAGCGGCCGGTAATGGCAAGTGGTACATGCCCGATGAGGGGGACAAACACCGGCGGGCCTTCATCGCCTTCGGCGCACAGGCCGCGATCTGGGAGGATTTCACGCCCCACGTGCAGGACGCCCTTGGCCGGATCGCCAGCAGCATCGCTCAATACGAACCGGTCACCGTGTTCTGTCGCCAGAGCGAGCGACGCCTGGCCGAAGCCAAATGCGGCAGCCACAATACGACCTTCGTAATCGCCGAGCTGGATGACATCTGGATGCGTGACATCGGCGCCAATTTTGTCGTCGATGGCAACGGCGACCTCGGCGCCGTGGACTTCAACTTCAACGGCTGGGGCAACAAACAGCAGCATGAGGAGGATGCGCAACTGGCCGCCCGGGTCGCCGGAAACGCCAAGGCGGATTACCTGCGCAGCGAACTGGTGGGCGAGGGCGGTGGCATCGAAGTGGATGGCCACGGTACCGGGATCATGACCGAAAGCAGCTGGATCAACCGCAATCGCAATCCGGACTGGACCAAGGCCGAGGTTGAAGCAGAACTGAAAGAACGGCTGGGCCTGCGCAAAATCATCTGGCTGCCGGGGATCAAGGGCAAGGACATCACCGACGCCCATGTCGATTTCTATGCGCGCTTCGTCAAGCCCGGCGTGGTAATCGCCAACCTCGACAACGACCCCGAGTCCTACGACTACAAGGTCACTCGTGCCCATCTGGAAATCCTCGAAAACGCCACGGATGCCGATGGTCGCAAGTTGCAGGTGCATACCCTGTCGCCACCGCTCAACCCGCGCAACAGCCGGTTCAGCAAGGACAACCCGGATTTCGCCGCCGGCTACATCAACTACTTCGTGATCAATGGCGCGATCATCGCACCGCAATTCGGCGACAAGGAAGCGGATGCCAAAGCCTACGACCTGCTGTCCGAACTCTACCCGGACCGCGAGGTGGAGCAGCTCGACATCGATGCGATCTCCGCGGGCGGAGGCGGCATTCACTGCGTAACCAGCCACCAGCCGATGGTGTGATGACTTCAGGTATCACACAAAACCTGTGGGAGCGGGCTTGCTCCGGGCGGCGATCCGACGAAGGCGGAGTGTCAGGCGACATCGATGCTGAATGTGCCGGCCCTTTCGCGGGCAAGCCCGCTCCCACAGGGGTAACGCTGGAGAATGATCCACTCACTGTAGGAGCGAGCTTGCTCGCGATGGTCGTTAACGAAAACGCGTGCTTGCTGGCTGAACGCGGCGCTCTTGAGTTCATCGCGAGCAAGCTCGCTCCTACACCTACACCTACACCTACACCTACACCTACACCTACAGGGACAGGAAATCAGGCCTTGCTGGCCTTCAGATAAGCCCCCAACCGCCGGCCCATTTCCTCACCCAACGCCTGCAAGCCACTCAGCGGCCGCACCATCACTTCAAACTCGACAATCTTGCCGTGTTCGTTGAAACGGATCATGTCGATGCCCTTGAGCTCTTTCTCGCCGACTTTGGCGCTGAATTCGAGAATCACGTTCAAGCCATCCGCTGTGGCCAACTCACGGTGATAGGCAAAATCCCCGAACACGTTCACCACCGTATTGAGGATCATCGACACCACCGGCGCCCCCGGATACGGCGTATGCGCCATCGGTGAACGGAACACCGCCTGCGGATCGAGCATATCGGGCAAGGCGCTCAAGTCGCGCTTGCCGATCATCGCGTGCCACTGCTTCAGGGACGCTGCGACGTTGGGGTTCAGGTTCAGCTCAGACATTTTCAACTCCTGTTTTTTCTTGTAGTGGTGCGAAAACGTTGGTCGATCACCCTGGCGGCATCGTCGGCCCATTGACGGTAAAGCATCGGCCCCGGATGAAAACCATCGCTGGCCATCAAGCCCGGTTCGGGTGCCAGCGGGGTGCTCAGCATCGTACATTGATCCATGCGTGCGGCCAGATCCGCAAGATGTGCATTGAAACGACGCGCCCTGAACCCCAGAAACCAGCGCAGCGGCTGCGGCAGGGCGGGGAACAGGTGCATGGGCGGAAGCGGCGAGAGCACAATCTGCCCCACCGCGAATTTGTCGCATAACAGCGCGATCAATCGCTGTTGCCGAGCGAGCCACTGATCCAGGGTGAGTGAGCTGGTGACGTCGTTGACGCCAATCGACAACAGCGCCACATCGAACGGCTCCGGGGCGTGCTGCTCCAGCAATTCCAGCAACCCTTGCGAATCCAGGCCGGAGCGCGCCCAGAGTTTCCACGACACCTGATAATCGTCAGCCAGGCGCCCAACCAGCCGACCACTGAGGGCTTCACCTTGAGTCGCCGCACCCACGCCAGCAGCGGCGCTGTCGCCCACAATCAACAAGCGCAGAACCTCGCCGCTGCCGGCCTCGCCCAGGCGTTCACCTTCGGCCTCCGGCAACTTGGGCGTCACCCGCCGCGTGTACAGGCCCTGCACGAGCAACAACGGGCCGAGCAGGATTTTGGCGAGGGTTTCAGTGCGGCTCATGGACAGGCGCCTGATTGAAGAGTGAGATCAGCCAGCGAACTCATCGTCGAAAATGCTCTCGATTGGCAACGCAAATGCCCGGGCAATCTGAAACGCCAAGGGCAGGCTGGGATCATAGCGGCCATTTTCGATGGCATTGATGGTCTGCCGCGAAACATTTAACAACGCCGCCAGATCGACCTGGGACCACTTGCGTTCGGCACGCAGTTCCTTGAGCCGGTTTTTCATTGATACCGCCGCTTGGCAAGTCTGAGCCCGATCATCCACATCAGGCCCATCACTGGCCACACACAGACCCAGGACACGTGTGGAAAGCCGACATTCTCCAGAAAACCGTAGGTGAAGGTCAGCAATGCCGAAGCGGCAAAGGCAAAACCGAGAGCTTCGTACTGAATACGCAAATGCATTTCGTCCAGCGTGCGCATATTGCGCACCACCGCCCAGCACATCAGCCCTGCGGGAATCACCGGCAACAGTGTGATGATGACCTTCAGCGCCATGGCCATTTCTTGCTGGTCTTTAAGCAAAATCACTGACACCAGCAACAACAGGGTGTACAGCGTAATCGCGACGCCCATTTCGATGTAGAAGCGTTTCATTTCATCCTCCTGATGTAAAAGTCCCTTTACATATTCGCTGGAGATTTCGCGGATGTAAAGGGTGTTTTACATCGTCGGCCGGAGCATGAAAAAACCGGCTGTTCAGGCCGGGCTTCGTCTCGATCACTTCACTGCCATCGACCCACAACACACAACTCCCCGGTCGCCCGAATCAACGCCTGATCATGCAGGTAATCCTTGATCAGCGCGGAGCGTTCGGTGGCCAGCCATTGCGGGCAGTTCGGGTCTTTGCGGTAGGGCAGGAAATCGGCGTACTGCTTGAGCAGCAGGTTCTGAAATTTGTCGAGCTTCGGCCTGATTTCGTTGTTGAGGTCCGGCCGTGGGGTGTCCGGTGCTTTGTGCGCTGCTTGCCATTGCGCGAGCCGGCCGTATTGCACCAGTTTGCTGGCCTCGATCTGGGCGGCGATCAGGTCGGCGATATCGTCGGGGTCGAGCTTGCGCTCGGCCGCCTGCGTCCTGGCGTTGGCGATGACTTGCGCTTCCCGGGCATTGTCCTGGACCGGTTTGCCGCTGTCCCACTTGGTCAGCGCTACCAGCTCACTGATGTACAACCGCTCATTCATTGTCGCCAGCAAGGGTTGTAAGGCATCGGGCGCCGGGGGTGTCGTGCTGGCCTGGGCAGCGCCAGCGAACAGACCGAACAGGGCGCATGCCAGCCAGTGCGGCAGGCGTGGGGAGCGGGGCATGGGCAGAACCTCCTTGGACGCAGAAATCACTGCGGCTTGTGTATCACAAGTGCGACCAGGGCACGACAGGTTGCGCAGGATTCAGGCCAGCAGCCGTTCAATCTGCGCCAGTTCCCAGGTGCTGAGCAAACTCACCGGGTCGGTGCCGAAGCGCTGCCCGTTGTCGAACGCATACTCGCGGCCATCGGGGCTCTGGCCGTGCAGGCAGTGGCGCAGGTGGCCGGCGTCGACGTCGAGCGTCAGGCGCCAGCCGTCGATGTCGACCTGTACAGGATTCGACGCGCAGTGTTCATCGAGGCGCTTGAAGTTGCGAATGCCCTGGGCGGCATCGCGCAACTGTTGGTAAACCTCGCGGGCGGTGAGGGCGGGCACTGGTGTCTCCGGGGCGGAATCGGGGAGGCACAGGATAGATCATCAGCCTGCAAAAAAACGGCTGATGAGGCCGGATTTGACGCCCGGAGCCACCAGCCGTCCCGCAACAAAGAGATAGCCCGATATTTCGGGCTAGACCACCTGCACATTCTGAGCATTGCTCGCCACGGCATGACAACCACAGGCCAGGAGATGGCCTTGCAATACCACCGGAATGCCATTCATACGTCGGCGCGGATGCCCTTCGACGAAGGCAAACTCGCCCAGGTGCAGTGGGCAGGTAGCCTTGTCGCCCAACACCGCCGGTGTTTTTCCATTGAGGGTATGCGTACCTTCGAGCTGGCAGGAAACCACGGTGCCGTCGCTGTTGGTGGCATCACCCAGGCAAATCGGATGGCTCATGGTTTGTCTCCCGGCATGCGAAACCTGAACGGGTCGGCGCCGTGGGTTTGCTGGTTTTTCGCTTTGCGGGCTTCGTCCGGCGGGCGGACCATTTGCACGGTGACGCTGCCGTCCTCGCCGGTGTACACCACCGCGCTGACACCACCTTCCTGATAGCTGGCAATCGTGGCGAGGTTGATTTCGATCAAGGCGCTACTGACACCGGTGTTGCCCAGGCGTCGACCGATGTCGTAGCCCTCGTCGACATTGCCCAGTTCGAGGCCGGCGCCATCGACATTGAGGCCATGCAACGCGATGGTCAGGGCGACTTCGCCAGGTGTGTTGTCGGCGCTGTCGTAAAACACCCGCGCCGGTTTTTCACCTTTGGGAAGGGTTTCCAGTGCCTGCAACCAGCCTGCTTGCAGGGCTTTGGCCTGTAACGCGGGTTTGAGCGGTTTGCCGCTGTCGTCGTGCATCGGGACTTTGACCGGGCGATGCAGGTAGCCCAACACCGGGGCTTTATCGAACTCCTTGACTTGATGTTCGGCCCAGCGCACCGGTAACCATGCGGAGGGTTCGAAGTAGCCGGGGCCTCGGTTGCTCAGGGTTTGCCAGAGGGTGGGGAGTTGCGATTGCCAGTAGGTGGAGGACATGGTGCTGGGGGCATTAGGTTCCTCCACACCTCTTGCTCGCTCAGAATTTTCATACCAATCGATGAATGCAGTATCACGATTCCAGTAGTAGGCCCACAACTTGCCCATGTCAGTATTTTTGTTCTGGTTGTCCTCTGAGTCGTGGGTGGCAAAGGGGCGGATGTAACGGTCTACCCGATCCGAACGGGTGACGAGCAAGCCAGTCATGCTTTCGAATACAGTCGGGACCGCATGGACGTTTTGCAGGCCGGGGGTGCCGCGCTTTCGGTAAACGCTTCGGGATACATCGCCGTCCTTGCTAACAATCAATGCCTGTGGCACTTGTGGGTTGTCGTCAAAAAAAACGAAGAGTCGTTCGATCATTGCTTGTGCATGAGTGGTGTTTTCGTCGCCTTGCCAGAGAAACTGTGTCACTCCCAAAGTGGCAGCATTTCGACCTGAGTTGATCAGACCAGCAGCTTTGTAGCCTTTTTCATAAGGATCTGCTGGTCCCAACGCAAACACCGGGATCGGCCAGTAGGCCACTGAGTCGCTGGCCGAATGCTTGAACGCAACGCGTATATTGATTTTTTGGGTGATCTCTCGAGAGTTCACTGAGGCGTCGTAATCCTTGGGGTTTTGCGAATAGATCGAGGTGAAGTTGCTGTTGGTCTTTTTGATTTCTCTCCAAATTGAAGATTGATGCCAATTATCAACGGCAAGCCCCACCCCCCGTATTTCCAACGAATAAATACGCTCCTGGGTAGCGATGTGCTCGGCTCTTGCGGCCATGACTTTTGATTTGTAGGCCGCGAGTTCTGCCTCTTCGTAGGCAACGGCTTTACCAAACCAGTGCCCGCTGTAGGTCAACACCAATACGCCAAAAATGCTGGCTATTCCCTTTAGCATCACGGTGCTCATATCCACCAACTCCCTGCTTTCAGCCTGTGCCGTGTAGATGATGACGAGTAAAAAACCAAGCCAAATCGCTGTCAGTGTCCCCGCAGTCCAGAGATAGCCCTTCAGTTTCGGTCGTTGTGATTTGTCCTGCCGACGATCCCTCATGGACGCGCACCTTTTCCCTTCGAGCCGATTATTAGCGCTGGCGGCGTCAGCGAAACCAGCTCGTTTGAGGGAAACTTACCCTTGTCGTAATACTGATAACTGGCCTTTACCAGCGCCCGCGCTTTTGCACTAAGTCGAGACCAGCCCAGAAAACTGCTGACTTTTTCAAACCGATTTTCATCCATCTTCCAATCCGCAATCGCCACCAACACCTCCCGCATCACCGGATCATCCAGGCACCTGGCCTGCCCAATCGCAATGTCCATCGCCGTGACCCAACGATGGTTCTCCGGGCTGCGCAACACGGCCGAGTGATAGCTGTTGTCAGTCCATTCCTTCTGATCAACCTGCATGCGCGCACGGATTTCGTTGGGGGTTTCCTCGCGGTAGATGCGGTAATGGTCCTTACGATTGAGCATCGGGTTGCCGGACACTGGCGTCTGGCGCAGGGCCCGGGTCTGGTCGTCCGGCTCTTTGCCGTGATTCCAGCGAACAAGCCCATCGTCCAGGTCGAGTCGCTTGTCACTGTTGGTCACATAAATCCATTTGAAAGAGGCACCGGGGTTGCCTAATGCAGCGTTTTGCGACACCGCATCCGGGCGATCCTTTCCTGCCTCATGGGCAGAGCCCGTCACGGCTTCGCCGCCGAACATCTGCGGCGCATGGGGTGGGTGCAGTTGTTCGGCATTGATGGTGCGTTCCTGGCCTTCAGGGATCCCCGCTTGCGAGGCTATCGCCGCCACTGACCAGCCACCGGGATAACGCGGCTCGCCTTCGGCGCGGGTGAAGTCCGCTTGCGGAGCCTTGCCCACCAGTACCGGCTTGCCGTCGCGCAAGCGCTTGGTCCACAGGCGCTGGTAGAAACCCATGGATTGCAACGCGGTCATGGCCGGCTCGCCTTTGGGCAGCTCGTCCGGCACGCCATACGTGCCGATGCCCTGCACATCATCCAGCGCTACGGTGGTGTCGTCCGGGCAGAAGTACAGGTAGACCTTGCCGCGGTTGTCGCGCTCGGGAAACACCAGGGTTTTCCCGTCGGCGCCCAGGCGCTGACCTTGTTCGGGTGACCAGCGCGGCCCCGTGCGACCGCCATAACCCGGCACGCCACAGCCCAGGGCGCTGAGGGGGGGCTGCGCATGGGGGGATTGAGTGGTGTGTTGCACGATGTCGATCAGGGTCTGCAGGGTCTGCAGGTTTTTCGGCGTCGCGTCCGGCAGTACCGAATAGGGTGAGGCCACCATGATTGCGCAGTCGGCGCAGCGCTCACCGCGATCCACCAGCATGGCCTGGGCGAGCAAGGTGATCAGCGTGCCCTGGCTGTGCCCCATGATGGTGATGGTTTCATCGGGGGAAACGCGGCGGATCTCGCTGACCAGCATCGCTAGCCGGGTCGCGGCCAGCACGAAATACCGTCGATGCGGCGCCTTGCCCATGTACAGGGAGTTGGGCATGGTGGGTTGAACCCAATGGCGCAGCCATTTGGCGAACCCTTCTTCGTACATTTCCAGCAGATTGTTGGTGGCGTTGGCGAAAAATCCGCCGCCCTTGGCGAAGTGACGGTCCAGACGGTTGTCGAACCGGTCCAGGAATTGATCGCGTAGCCGGGCCGGATCGCCATTTTTATCGCGCTTGATCTCGCCGGGCTCGGCCCGGTAGCCCCAATAAAACGGGATCATCAGGCTACGGGTCTTGGGCGCTTCGGTATCGCGCTGGTAGAGGTACGTGTCCGGATCGTCGAGTATTTGCCCCTCGTTATCCTTCCACGCCTCCCTGGGCGTACGGTTGGCCTCGTTGTATTTGGCCCCATACCGCCCCGCCTTCAGATCCGGTCGATCCAGGCGCTCGTTAACCCCCTGGCACAACCCGGTTTCCACCGACTCATAGGACGCCCCGGGGTCGTTCACGCCATGCAGAAAAATCACCACGCCGGGCAGGTCTCGCGGCACAGCGGTATTGCGATCCGTGGATCGATTCGGCAGCAAACGACTCGTGGCTGTGGCGATCACTGTGTTGTCTGTGTAGCTCATGCATTCCACATCCTTCTGAAATCATGTTCCTCTCGCTAACTCACAGAGGAGCAGTGTCCTTTTATTGAGAGGCTTCAATAGTTGATTCGTATTGATCGAGCAGGCTCATGACCTGCGTGTCATCGGCGTACTTGATTTTCAGGTTTTGCAAGGCGGCATCCGTGCCTTTGCAACGCCGGTTAATGTCGTTGATCACTTGCTCGACACTGTCCTTTTTGTCGGCATCAGGAATCTCTCCGCGGAGCACATCGCACACGTCGCGACGGTCTGCGAACGCCTGGACATCAGGAGGCGTTTGCGCATGTACGGCTGATACCTGGCTCAGAGTGAGTAACAACCAGAAGAGCATTACCGAATGCTGTGGCATGGCTTCAGCGTCCGTCGGTCGACCAATGAGGCTTGTCTTTGTCGCCACCTTTGAACTTGATGACCATGTAGGTAGCACCCACTGCGTGCAGGTCCGCATTCATTCCTGTTTTCGGCTCTGTCGAAATATCCACGGTTCTACCCATGGCATCCCTTATCGAGAGAGTTCCCGTCCAATTGATCGTCATATCAATCGCTTTACCCTCGATATGTCGGGACGTCAGTGCGGGGGCAACTCTCAAGTTTCTGATGCCATATCCATTGACCATGGCCGTGGCTGCGGCAACGGATACTTCCCTGCAGTAATCGCCTTTTTCGTTTGAGTGTCCCCACTGGATGTCCACGCCCTCACGCTCAGGAATGGTTAACGGGTCCGCATCGGCATTGACGATTTTCCAGGCCCAATGCATCAGAAACGCACGCTTGGCAGGACGCAGGGTGGCCGAAATGTCGACGCTGGCACCTGCTGCTTTGAGGGCGCTGAGAAATGAAGCAACTGATGTGGCAAACGCTGAGTTCATCTCATCAAGTCTTGTGCTGGTGGGAAATTTTGATACCCACAAGGCGCCGCTTAATTGTTTCGTGGGGATCTCAACAGTCACAGGTGTCTGATCCGATGAGGGGGTCAAAAGATGTTGCGCGATCGTCATGGTAAGGGACCTCGATGGTGGTTATTTGTGAGGTATCTGATCGCATAATTTGAGTCCGGCCTTGCTCATCCGAGACGCCGACAACGACATCTCCCGACTCCAGCTTGATCCGGTACGTGACACCGTTCAGCGGGACACCTGTTTTTTCATCTTTAAGCAAAAAGAACAGATCAAAAGGGCTTGATGCGTCCGCCCTTGTGCTGTTCAAGCCTGAGGTCGCTGCCTGATGGGATGAATTGCGAAAAACTTCGAGACTGGCGAGTTGCATATCTGTTCGCTCAAGCAACTCGGTGAGGCCATTAGTTCCTGTAATGCCTTGCACCAGGCTGCCGTCTTCCAAGGCGATTTTGTATGGTTGGCCTTGAGCAATTGCGGTTGGATCACCTTCGTAGTGCAGTCGATGCCGTTGGTCGGCGCCGTCTCGACCGAAAGCAGGAATGGCAGAACTGTCGGTTTTCGGTCCCACCCAGTCATGCTCGCTGG
>NZ_AKJJ01000003.1:0-9449 GCF_000282395.1 Pseudomonas sp. GM55
GAAACCGCCAGCCGCCGTTACCCAAAAAACGGATATTCACACCGACAACAAAAGACAGGCTGGCTATCAGGCCGCCTTCGCGAGCAAGCTTTTGATCTTATTCCATCGTGGTCTTGACCATCGCCAGCTCCGGGTGGCTGACCAGTTTGTCGATGTGCAGATCCGGGTCGTCAAACCAGACTTCGGTCAACACCCGGTAATGCTCCATGTCCCGGCAGCGCATGCGCAGGCTGTAGTCGAACGCGCCACTGATCAGGCGACATTCCAGCACCTGCGGGCAGGCGCGGACCTTGGCCTCGAAGGCCTTTTGCGCTGCTCGCCCGCTCTGGTTCGACAACGCCACCAGCACCAGCAACGACAACCCTGGCGTCAGTTTCTTCTCGTCGAGAATTGCGCCATAGCCGCGAATGACCCCAAGCTGTTCCAGCTTGCGTACCCGTTCCAGACAAGGCCTGGGGGTCAGGTGCACGCGCTCGGACAGTTTTTGATAAGTGATGCGCCCTTCGTGGCGCAACACTTCAATGATTGCCTGATCGATACGATCAAGCACGATCGACAGATCGCGGATATCCGCCATGTACGTTTTGCCTCACTTCAAACGACCCGATAGAAATTGCTGCAAACGTTCGCTGTTTGGCCGGTCAAGTATCGTAGCATCACCCTGCTCCTCGACCCGGCCCTGATGCAAGAACAACACCTGACTGGAGACCTGCCGGGCAAAGCCCATTTCGTGGGTCACCATCAACATGGTCCGGCCTTCTTCGGCCAGCGCCTGAATCACCTTCAGGACTTCACCCACCAGTTCCGGGTCGAGCGCCGAGGTGGGCTCGTCGAACAACAGGATTTCCGGTTCCACCGCCAGGGCACGGGCAATCGCCACCCGCTGTTGCTGCCCGCCCGACAGAAACGCCGGGTACTGATCGGCTACCCGCTGCGGCAGGCCGACCTTGTCCAGATACGCCCGTGCACTTTCTTCAGCGGCCTTGCGGCTCATGCCCAGGACTCGACACGGCGCCAGCACGATGTTCTCCAGCACGGTCAGGTGACTCCACAGGTTGAAATGCTGGAACACCATCGCCAGTCGCGTGCGCAAACGCTGCAACTGCTTCGGGTTGGCCACGCGCATGCCACCAACGCCCTGACGGGTGAGGACGCGCTCGCCATCCAGGGCAATGGCACCCTCGTCCGCCCGCTCCAGAAAGTTGATGCAGCGCAGCATGGTGCTTTTACCCGAACCGCTGGCGCCGATCATGCTCACCACGTCCCCTGCCCGTGCATTCAACGAGACGCCCTTGAGCACTTCGTTGTCACCAAAACGTTTATACAGATTTTCAACCGTGAGTTTGTACATGCGAATACTCCTGGAACGGCACGTTTATCGGCGCCGCTCTGGATTAAAAATGGAAGTCAGTGGGTCGGGCCGAGAAAGCTCAGCCAGCGTTTCTCCGCCAGCCGGAAAGCCCCGACCAGCCCGAACGACAGCGCGAGGTACAGCAGGCCGGCAATGCCGAATGCCTGGAACGTCATGAAGGTCGCCGCATTGGCATCCCGGGCGATTTTCAGGATGTCCGGAATCGTTGCGGTAAATGCCACCGAAGTCGCGTGCAGCATCAGGATCACTTCGTTGCTGTAGTACGGCAGCGCACGGCGCAGCGCCGAAGGCAGGATCAGTTGCAGATACAGGCGCCAGCCACTCAGGCCGTAGGCATGGGCCGCTTCGATTTCACCGTAGGGAATACTGCGGATCGCTCCGGCGAAAATCTCCACGGTGTAAGCGCAGGTGTTGAGGGTGAACGCCAGCAAGGTGCAATTCATGGCGTCGCGGAAAAACGCTTCGAGCATTGGCTGCGAACGGACCACGGCGATGCCGTAGATCCCGCTGTAGCAAATCAGCAACTGGATATATAGCGGCGTGCCACGAAAGACGTAGGTAAACAGCTGAACCGGCCAACGCAAAACGCCCCAGCGCGACACGCGCAGGATCGCCAGGGGCAGAGACAGCACGAAGCCCATGGCAATGCTCGCCACCAGCAACCACAGGGTCATCGCCAGCCCGGTGAAGCTTTCGCCGTCGCTGAACAGGAAGGGTCTCCAGTATTCGGCAATCAACTCGATCATCGCGCCATCCCCCGTACACCCTGGTTGTAGCGCCGTTCCAGCACGCGCAATACGTAGTTCGAAGCGCTGGTGATCAGCAGGTAAAGCGCTGCGGCCAGCAGCAGAAAATCGAGCATGTTGAACGTACTTTTACCCGCCTCCTGCGCGACTTTGACCAGATCCGACAAACCGATGATCGATACCAGTGCCGTGGCCTTGAGCAGCACCAGCCAGTTATTGCCAAGGCTCGGCAAGGCGAAACGCATCATTTGCGGGAACACCACGAAGCGAAAGCGCTGCCAACGATTCAGGCCAAAGCACGCCGCGGCTTCCTGTTGCCCGCGCGGCACACTCAGAATCGCCCCGCGAAAGGTCTCGGTGAAATACGCACCGTAGATGAAACCAAGGGTGACGATGCCGGCCACGAACGGATCGATTTCCATGTATGCCCAGCCCATGGCTTCGGTCAGGGCGCTGAGCCAGCCTTGCAGGCTGTAGAAAATCAGCAGCATCAACACCAGGTCAGGCACGCCACGGATCAGTGTCGTGTAAAAAGTCGCCGGCAGATTGAACAGCTTCAGCGGCGACAGCTTTGCCGCCGCGCCGAGCAGCCCCAACGCCATGCTCACCAGGAGCGCAAGCGCCGACAGTTTGAGGGTGACCCAGGTGCCGTGCAGCAACAAAGGGCCATAGCCTTGCAGGGCCGAAAGGTCGAGCCCCAGGATATTCAGGAAGGAATTCACGCCAGTCACCTGTCTTGATGCGCCCCGGTCACTGCAACATAGCGTCCGGGGCACGAGGATCAGTTGTTGTAGAGGTCCAGATCGCCGAAGTGTTTCTGCTGGATCTGCGCGTAGATGCCCTTGTCATGCAGGGCCTTGATGGCGCCGTTGAGCATGCCTTTGAGCTCTTCGTTGTCCTTGCGCACCCCGATGGCGATTTCCGAAGGCACCAACGGGTCGCTGATGCCTTCGCTGTTCTGGAAGTCCGCGCCTTGCGGCGAGGTCAGGAAACTCATCTGCGCTTGCAGCTTGTCCTGGATCGACGCATCGAGACGGCCATACACCAGGTCGGCATAGACCTGATCCTGACTCTGATAAGCCCGCAGTTTCACCCCGCCCGGCGCCAGCTTGGCCTTGGCATAGGTTTCCTGAATCGTGCCTTGCATGTAACCGATGGTTTTACCGCGCAGCGACTCGGCCGTAGGCAACAGTCCGGAGTCTTTGCGGGTGACGATGGCGGTCGGACCGGCGTACAGGCGATCGGTAAAGTCGATCTGCTTTTTGCGCGCGTCGGTCACGGTCATCGAAGATTCGATGGCATCGAACTTACCGGCCTTGAGTCCCGGAATCAGTCCGTCGAAGTCATTGCTGACCCACACGCAAGTCAGCTTCAGCTCGGCACATATCGCATTGCCCAGATCCACGCCGAAGCCCTGGACCCCGCCATCGGCTGTGGTGGATTCAAACGGTGGGTAGCTTGGGTTGACGCCAAATCGCAGCTCCTTCCATTCCTTGGCGCTGGCGCCTGTGGTGCAGCACAGCAACGCGAGTGCCGGCAAAGTCAGCCATTTGATGTTCATCTTCTTGAGTCCCGGATTATTTGGATTTATCGCGATCCGGCGCCTGCGTCGGACCACACTTTTTTGACAGGGGCAGAGAGTCGATGCGGTCTTCACCGCAGCCGTTTTTGTTGTTGTTTTCGACCGCAAGCAGCCGGTCGTCGAAGTTGCATTCCATCTCAAGCGACGATCGACAAGCGCTTGAAACGGACCGCCAGAATGCCAATTGCGGGGAAGGAGCTGGTGTCGTAACCCCAGGTTAAAACAGCGTGACTGTGCTGAACGTAGGGCTTTCACAGCCGATTCTGTCGTCTGCTGTAAATCACCGTTTCTCCCCTTAACGGGAGCGGCACAGGACATGTAATGGTCTTTGCGGCCTTCTTTAATCTGCATGACGATGCATCGTGAAGCACCAAGCCGAATCTGCTGTGCGCCCTCTGTTTTTCGACTTCTCGCGCTGTATCCAGGGTCAGTATTGGCCGAAATCTTCTCGCCATTGCCTCGACAATAGGTCCGTCGCAAATACATGGACCACCTCCTGAGTCGCAGCCGCCAAAGCGCAAGGCAGTCCAGGCCGGCACCCCCCCCCCACCAAAAAAAGCGCCCAAAGGAACCCGATATGACCCGTTACATCGACGTCAATGATCTGAGCCGTCTCGTCCTGGAAAAAGGCTTGCCTCGTTGCCTGACCGAAATGGCCGAGTACATCCGACAGGATTACCTACGCTGGCCGGATTTCGAAAAATGCGCGCGCCTGGCGAACCACTCACCCGAGGGCGTCATCGAGCTGATGCCCGTGTCTGATGCAGCGCTCTACGCCTTCAAGTATGTCAATGGACATCCGAAGAACACGCACAACGGCATGCTGACGGTCATGGCGTTTGGCGCACTGGGAGACGTCGATACCGGCAAGCCTGTGTTACTGAGTGAAATGACCCTGACGACCGCCATTCGCACCGCTGCCACTTCTGCGCTCGCGGCCCGCTACCTCGCCCGACCGGACAGCCGCCGAATGGCGCTCATAGGCAATGGCTCACAGAGTGAATTCCAGGCGCTGGCATTTCATACACTGCTAGGCATTACTGAAATCAGCCTCTACGACATCGATCCTGCCGCGACGGCGAAGCTGGTAGCCAACCTGCGGGCCTACCCCGCCATTGCGGTGACCGTTGCCAAAACCGTCGCCGAAGCGGTACGGGGTGCCGATATCGTGACCACGGTCACGGCCGACAAGGCCTACGCCACCATTCTGACGCCTGAGATGATCGAGCCCGGGATGCACCTCAACGCAGTGGGCGGCGATTGTCCCGGCAAGACCGAACTGCACCGGGACATCGTGGAGCGTGCACGGGTCATGGTTGAGTACGAACCGCAAAGCCGCATTGAAGGCGAAATACAGCAGATGCCGGTCGACTCACCGGTTATCGAGTTCTGGAAAGTCATCAATGGCCAGACTCAAGGTCGCCAGCACGCCGAGGAAGTCACCCTGTTCGACTCGGTCGGCTTCGCCCTGGAGGACTACTCCGCCTTGCGCTACGTGCTGGATGTAGCAAGAACGCTCAACATTGGCAGCGACATCCAACTGGTGCCAGAGCTGCAGGATCCCAAGAACCTGTTCTCGTTGCTGCAGCCTTCGGCAACAGCCGATGCAAGGCTTCGGGCTTGACGCCACTCGACACGTCAAAACGTTCACCTGGCGGCCCCTTCGGCTGCCAGGCGGAACCCTGAACAAACCGAGTTTTTTTACAGCGCCGTGCGGAGCAAGCTCCCTATCACAACGGCAGCGGCCGATCTTGAACGACCCGTTTCATCACCAGCGTCGAGGTCAGCCGTTGAACATTGGGCAATGTAGAAAGACTCTCGTCATACAGTCGCTGAAAGGCCGGCAGGTCCCGGGCGATGACGTGCAGCAAATAGTCCGGCTCGCCAAACAATCGTTGCGCATCGACAACCTGGGGGATCGCAATCAGCGCCGTCTCGAACGCCTCCACCGCTCGCCTGTCGCCCTCTCGCAGGGTGGCGAATACCATGGCGGAAAAGTTCAGGCCGAGCGCGGCAGGGTCCAGTTGCGCGCGATAGCCCAGCAACACCCCGGACTCTTCCAATGCCCGCACCCGACGATGACAAGGTGAAAGGCTCAGGCCGACCCGTTCAGCCAGTTCAGTGACCGACAGGCGACCATCCTTTTGCAACTCAGCAAGAATATTCCGATCTATTCTGTCCACGCAGTAATATCTTCCAATTTGCAATGTCGGCACGACAATCTTTGAAAGAAGATTCTAGCCGAATTTCATTATTCTTCCTTCAACCACAAACGACCAGGCCCTCCCAAAGAGGCGCGATCATGATTGACGGGAAGCGAAAATGAACAAAGCAACGTTGTATCAACGGGCGTGGGTGACGCCATGACCTTCAGTGTGTTCGCCGCGTTCTGGGCGGTGTCGATTCTGTTCATCCTTACCCCGGGGGCAGATTGGGCCTACGCGATTTCCGCAGGCTTGAAGCATCGAGTTGTCATTCCCGCCGTGGGGGGACTGTTATCTGGCCACTTGATCGCCACGATGATCGTCGCCGCCGGTGTCGGCACGCTGGTCGCCAATCACCCGCGGGCCTTATCCGTGCTGACGGTGGCCGGCGTGGGTTACCTGCTCTGGTTGGGGGCTAATCTGCTTGCACGCCCTTCCACACCACAGGCTGATGAAAGCCAGACGACCGACTCGTGGGCGCGATGGGCGCTAAAGGGACTTTGCGTGAGCGGGCTGAATCCGAAAGTGTTTCTGCTGTTTCTGGCGCTCTTGCCGCAATTCACCGACACCGCCGCGCCGTGGCCCGTGCCCATGCAGATGATTGCGCTCGGGCTGGTCCACACCATCAGCTGTGGAGTGATCTATCTGCTGGTCGGATTTGGCTCACAAGTCGTACTCCGCGCACGTCCTGCCGCTGCGCATCTGGTCAGCCGCTTGTCCGGAGTGATCATGATCATCATCGCGCTGGTGCTGCTGATCGAGCAGTTACGTGCCCTGGTATGAAATTCAGGATCGGTGGCCACAGTCTCAATAATCGCAACGGGGCGTTTTCACCCAGTCGAGACCGATGGCCCCTGCGGCTCAAAGATGTACTTGAATGATAAGTTCCGGTTCATGAGCGGGCAGACACCTCGAGACCAGACCTATACTGCCAAGGCATGTCTGGTCGGTGACAGCTTTGATCTCGAGGATAGGCGACGTGGACCTTGATCAATTTGAAATGCTCCTCGGGGACATCTATGAGTCAGCCTGGTCAACGGCGCACTGGAGCACCGTGCTGAACCGGCTGGCGGAAATGACCAACTGCACAATCGCGCACCTTTATATTTCCGACCATCGCACCCGCAAGGTCCTCGAGTCCTACTGTGGAGGGGATGAGCGCCGGATTTCAGCTGCCCACCAAGCCTACATAGACCACTACGGCGCCATCGATCCGCGCGGCGCCAAGAGTTCAAGCCTTTCTCCGGGCAACTGGATACTTTGCCAGGAACACTTTGACGAACGCTATGTTTCAAGAAGTGAGTTTTATCAGGACTATCTGATTCCAAATGGCTTCAGGTATGGAACAGGTACAAGCCTTCTGACATCGAACAACGTAGATATTTCATTCGGGCTACTCGACGAGGCCCAGGCATTCAGCCGGGAAATACACCTGCCACTGTTGAACAGAATCACTCCTCATTTGCAACGCAGCTTGCAGCTTGGCCAACGCCTGCAGCAGTTGACCGGTCAAATTGAACTGGGCTCGAATTTTATCGACACGTTGCCTCAGCCGGTGGTTGTTTGCAGCAGTTCCGGCAAAGTGATTTATTCCAACCGTGGTGCCAATGCACTCCTCGCCGTTGAGCACTGCATCCGCATAGAGAAACAACACCTGGTGTGTGCCGACACCCACCATCAACAAAAATTGTCAGCACTCATTCGTGGCGCCAGCAGCGTAAATTTCAGTACGGCCAGGCAGTGTTCAAGGGCGTCAAGAGCAGAGCCAGGGATCATGACCACGCGCTCACTGAGAAATGGCCGCAATCTCCACCTTTCGGTTATTCCGGTGCCGCAGTCTCATGGCGTGCAAGCAGACTTCGCGATCGATCAAGGGGTGCTGGTTCTCTTTGATTCCCATCAAGGAGATTTCTCCAACACAGAATACTGGCTCACTTCGCTCTACAGGTGCTCACCAGCCGAAGTCCGGATCGCAAAGCTTCTACTCGAAGGGCAGTCACCGGAAGAAATCGGCTTGTCGTTGGGCCTCAAGCTTCCCACCGTTCGCACCCATCTTCGCAACCTCTTCGAAAAAACCGGAACCTCGCGCCAGACCGCCCTGGTGAGGCTGATGGCGTCCCTGCCAACGACAGGAATCGTCGGTAGCTGAATGGCCTTGATGTGGGAAAATTTCCACGGCATCCACCTACGGCTATCCATCGGAAAAGCCGGCTTGCAGCCAAGGCTTCCGGTCAAGTGTTGTCCGCGGCGCGCCACGCCTGGATACAGACGCCCCCGCGCAACGCTTTCCCGAGACCACTGGTATTGCAGAAAGCTTGACCATGCGCCATATGAAAACGTAGCGCCCGCAGGTTCAACCGCGCTACGCCAACCGCTAGCAGGAAGGCTTGCCCTTGCCACGACTGGATGAGCACAAGGTCTACGACGAATTGGTGGGCCTTTGTTATGAATGCGTGCTGGACAACTCCGCCTGGCGGCCACTGTTCGAACTACTGGTCCCACCCCGCTCTGGCTGCTGGACGGCGACGAGCGCGTGCTGCATTGCAACCAGGTGGCGGCGCGACGCATGAGCCAGAGTGGCTTCCCGCTCTATGAGAACTTCACCCGCCTGCACAGCACGAACCTGGACACCAGCCTGCAGGCGCTGATCCGTCGCGCCGCCGGCAAGGACGGCAAGCGCCGCGCCGGCTGGCTGCGCCTCAACCCCACCCAGCAGCAGGAGCTGCTGGTTACGCCGGTACCGGCCCAAGCCAGCTTCAACCAGCACTTCCAGAAGCCGCTGGTGCTGCTGGCCCAGCAGCTCAGCCCGGAAGCCTGCGCCGAGCGCCTGAATGTTTCCATCAACACCGTGCGCAGCCAGTTGCGCGCGCTGTTCCGCAAGACCGACACCAGCCGCCAGGCCGAACTAGTCAGCCTGCTCGGCCGCCTGCGCAGCTGAGCCCCGGCCCCGTTCAAGCGGCTGCCGACACGGCGCCGAATTCCAGCGACCGACCGGCCTGGGTGGCGCTCCTGGCGACAAACCGAGCCGGGGTTCGAGAACCCAGGCTCGGACTGCACCTCTAGCCGAACAATTGCAGGTCGCTCGCCGCCAGGCTCGCCACCCCGGTCAGGGTCACCAGCGCCACCGCGTTGCCATTGGCGGCGCCGTCTGCATCGTAGTAGAGCGTCTGGTTGCTCTGGTTGAACACCAGATTCGCTCCCGCCTGTTCGGTCTGGTTGTCGGTGACGTTGGCCAGCACGCCGGGGTCGGTCAGCGCTTGGCCCTGCAGGTTGAAGACGGCGTTGCTTAGCGCGAGATGATCCTGGCCGGCGGTGAAGTCGGTCACGGAGTCGATATTGTTGGCCCCAGGCGCGGTGGAGAAGCGGAAGATGTCGTCGCCCAAGCCACCGGTTAGCGAGTCGTTGCCGCCGCGCCCGTCGATGTCGTCATTGCCGGCCAGGCCGTTCAGCGAGTCGTTGCCGTTGAGGCCGACTATTACGTCGTCGCCTGCGGTCGCATTGAAGCCGGGCAGGCTGCTGCGGCCCCACACGCTGCCGTCGGCGAA
>NZ_AKJJ01000004.1:0-77879 GCF_000282395.1 Pseudomonas sp. GM55
GTCCACCGTCAGCGTCGGCTCCGTGCCAGTGGTGCTGATGCTTGGTCCGTCATCTTCGAAGATGATCCTGGAGCCGATTTCAGTGGTTACCGTGTTGGTCTGCAGCACTTTGAAACCACCGATGTCGAAGTCGGCGTGCGTCTTATCGCCATTCTTGGCGGTCAGCAACCCGGCGTTCTCGATCAGCACGCGGTTGTGGTCGGTCGCCGTGCCGTAGGTGATCTGCGAGTCGGTCGGAATGCCGGTGATCAGCACTGTGCCGTCGGCGTTGTAGGTGATGACAGCGTTGGTGACGGTGGCGCCCAAGAACGTCTTCACGGTGACACTGCCGTTGGTGATCGCGATCTTTTCGCCGTCGTCGTTGGCGTAGCTGTTGATGAAGTTGACGCCGCTCTGCGACCCGCTGACGTTGTCGGCGTTCTTGAAGGCGGTGAGCAAGATTTTCGCGGTCGTGCCACCCGTCTCCTGCACGACCCTGAAGGTTGCAGCGCGGGCGCCGAAGTATTGATTGAAGTCGATGTTCGATTCGACACCCGCTTCGCCTGGGCTCAGGTTGGGGATCGTGACGTCCGCCCTGGCACCGGTGACGAAGCTGAAGCGCAGACCTTCCTGTTCGGTGATCGCCTGGTTATTGGTGCCCAGAGTCGTGTTGCCGCCGCCCTGACTGCTGTTGACCGTGTCGGCGCTGGTGATGGCAGCGCTGCTTGCCGACTGATCCAGCGGATTCCTGCCAGTGACGATGATCGAGACACCGGGAATCCGACCGTTCACATCGGCCGTCGCGCCCTCGGTCGTGAACATCAGGAACAACTGCTGGCCCGACGGCGCCCCAGCCAGACTGAAATTCGAGTCCTCGCTGGTGCCGATGAAGACCTTCTGATCCAGATTGATCGAGTCGTCGGGGGTGCCGGTATCACTGTGAAAGAGCGGCTGGTACAGCACCGTCCAGATCTTGCCGCCCGTGACCGGCGATCCGGTCTCCTCAATATAGGCAGCGAAGACGATCGCGCCGCTGGAGCCCGGGCCTGCTCGACCGAGGAGAACGTTGTTGTTCTCCGTATCGGTATAGAGGTAAATGCTGACACCGTCAGCAGTCTTGCGTCCGCTATCCACCCCATCGAGCAGGGTGCCGTCTGCTTTGGTAAACCGGATATCCGTGATGGCTCCGCCAGCAGAGGGCGCGATCGTGAACGCATTGAGGCCTGTGTTTGAACCGTTGTAACCACTCAATGCGGCGCCAATCAAGGTTTCTGTCGGAGCAGTAGCGGCCAGCAGTGTCGCCAGCCGGCCAGAAAACGCCGTCGGCAAGGTCAATGACGTGTCGTTGTCGTCAGCGTCTCCCCCTGGGCTTGGAGTGGCAGCGCCGTTCTGCAACCCGGCCGTTTCGTCCAGCGTAACGGTCACACCGGTCGCCAGGGCACCCGAACTGCTGTCCGTAAACGACGTTGTCGCCACGACGTCGTCACCAGTGCCGACTACTCCATCGGCGCCCGCAGAGGACGCTGTCAGCAGAAACGTCGCGCCTGCCGAGTCGTCGGGATTCACGTACCACGAGGTGGTGACGCTGCCGTTGACCTGGCCATCGAGATCGCCGGCGCCGCCGTCGGTCACGGACCAGGGCTCGTGTCCCGCGCCGGTGTTGGTAGCGAGCACGTCGTCGGACGTACCCCACACACCATCCGCGCCAGCACCGATGGCGTGGTCCACTTCGAGCGTCACTGTGCTGCCGGCGGCAAAGCCGCTGGCCGTGATGATGGCAGTGCTGCCGGGGGCGTAGTCTTTCAGGTCGGTGGTGACTAGCGGAGTGTAAAGGCGGGATCGATCGCTCACGTAGGTAAAAGTCCAGTCGTGGCTGACGGGTGAAGGATGGTCACCGGCGATATCGGCCAGGTCACTCGTTGACGATGAGGTCTTCTTGCGCATAGTCATGACTTTCTCCTCAGTGGGTCCAGTCATCGGGGGCCGACCGTGGACCATTTTCTGTTCTATTGGTCACAACTATGAACAGGCACAGGAGGCTGCACATCGGCCGATACTCCCAGGCGGGATGGGAGATTCAGACTACTTGGGAGAGGAGATGGAAAGTCACGAAGGTAGAGTTGATGGATTCGATCAATCCAGGTACCTGAATTTGTCGAACTTTATCTACACATCGTGAAAATGAAGCGTTGAAACAGGCGGGGGAGCTGCGATATATGGTGTCCCAGGGCAGGTTCGAACTGCCAACCTTCCCGAGTATCAACGTCAAGCCCTCGTCGGGCCTACGCCTCGGTTGCATTGAGCACAACTCCGAGGCGGCAAAGGCAGCAATCGACTAGCGGACGTTCGCGGAAGGCTTGAAACTAGCCTTTTGGAGGCGTGCAAACGTCTACCACCAGAGTAGGAGCGATTCAAATATCGGAAGGGGTTTTGGTTAGTCAGAAGCGATATCGCTTTGCATCTGTACACATGCTCTGAAGCATGTCTTCGGCGCGTGAGATGTTCATGGCAGCATCTGCGTGGGCGTTCAACGTGCGTAAGAGGTGAGCATATTCCATGCGCAGTCCGGTCGCGAAAATGCCGGGGTCGTCCGAACCTATTACTACGCTGACAGCCTTCCCCGCAGACCTCCTATCGAGGCCTAGCCAGTGCAGAGCATGGTGCTCCTCGTAACTATTGTGGATACTGATTCGCACATTGCTGCTTGGAAGTGTTTCGATTGCAATACAGCGCTCTTGCAGTAGTTGTAGAACGGCGTTCTGAATGGCACGTATGACCTTCGGTCTGAGGACGTCGTTCTTTTGAGAAACAACGAGGTCTTCTCGTGCTCGCTTTAGTTCGTCACTGCTAGCCCCCTTACCGTGACGACGCAAGAAATGCGCGTGGGCTACTGGCGCACGACTGTGAGCTTCTTCGAAACGTCGAACCTCTTCCCGTCGGTTTGGATCTACGTCATCTTGTCTCAGGCCTTGGACGAGCGGATCAAGCGAACGAAGCCGCCAAGCATCTGCCAAGACCTCGGGTGTGATGCGCGGATCGCTCCAGATTCTCATTGACAGCCGATGTATCTCCGCTTCTATCACAGGCAGGCGGTCGGCATATACCCTTGCATGGAGCAGTATTTCCCTGGCAAAGACCAAGTCATCCAGCCGATCCTCGGTCGGCATCACCACATAGCCTTCGGCTGCAGCCCACCAGGCCTTTGGATCTAGCCCCGACGCGGTTCCATGCCCAATGCGACAGCCTGCATCAAGTTCGAGGAAGTACACGGCTTCGGTGATCGCTCTCAGGCCGGAGATAAGGTGAGCAAAATCTTCGCCGGCGTGATATGTGAAACGTCGAATTCCGGCACCCCTCATACGACGGAATACTGGAGCAAACACCTCTGGACCGGCGTGGCGTTCGTTGCTGGCTGCGTCGATCCCACGTATAAGCGTGTCTAGCCCCGTTGTCCGGCGAATCAGTGCGACCAAAGCGCGCGCGCACTGATCGGTCTCTTGCCGCAGTTTCACATCGCGGCACATCGGGCGAAACTTCGGTGCATTGAAGAAGGCATTCCTTTCGTTAGCGTCTGCCCGTTTGATGAAATGGGGGACGAGCCCTAGGCGTAGACGCCTTGCAGAACGCAAAACTCGGCCATTCGTCTGCTTCGAAGTTAAGGAAGCCCCCTCACATCCGTTCTCCAGCCTACGAACGAGGCAAAGCATCTCAGCTAGGGAACCATATCGCCCGACCTCACGAGTGGTGCCAGCTTGGCCTGCTTCGCTCTCGCCGAGGAACTCCAGATAGCCACGCAGTATTCGACCGATCAGCTCGGCAGAGCCGTCTGGATTGGACTTTGGCGCAAATCGTCCTTCGAGGAAATCGACGCCCTTTTGGTGTGCGCGTTCGATCTGACGAAATCGCTCGGCATAATCTTTCTCCGTCGCCTCCCGCAACTCATTAAGGGTGATGTATTGGAACTGATCGAAGCCTTTCTGGTGCACTTGCTGGACTAGTAGACGGCAGAACTGAGCTCTCAACAGGGCGTAGTACCAGAAAACCAGACCAGCGTCGGTCTCCATACCCCCAGCCTCGAAAGCTCTCATAATCGCCACAAGCTGCCAGGCTTCCCTGGCCACCCGTGGAATTTGGTTTGCTGAGATGTGCGGCAAACAGGCTTTTTGCGCACGCCGATAGGCCGCCACCGCTGATTCACTTACATCGGTTTTTAAATTCGCATTCGACACTGGTACAGCATCGCTCAACAGCATCGCCTTTAGTGCGACGGCAGCTTCGACCCGCTGCAACAGCAGATCCGGTGTGAGTTCAGGATCTTCTTGAAGCAGCAAGCGTTCCACGCCATTTCCGATTGATACATGCAAGCCGCTGTCTTTTGCGGTGGTCCTCGCCGTAAGTCCCCCTACCACCTGTTCCGGGCGCTCTAGAGCGTCGCACCAGACCTTTTCGGCCTCAGTCGTGCCATTGAGATGCATGTGGGTTTCGTCCAACCCCTCTGTGCGGCACAGATGGTCAAGGAACGGATCGTCATCCACCGGCAGAGTGGATTCGCACAGCCATCTCCTCATTCGGGTCAAGGCCTGTTGCTGTTCGTCAACGGTTGGCGTCGTCGCGTCAGGTAGAGAAATGCGTTTCGCCATCCAAGCAGAAGTAATCAGCAACGGTGGAAATACAAGCACAAGATCTTGCCAAGGGGCCAGTAATCTGGCCCGCACACGAATTGACCCATCACGCCCCTCGCACAGGAATGTTTCGGCAAGGCACCTCAGCAATTTGGGAAGTGCCTGCTTCAAATCTTCGAAGGGCTTGACGCGCTCTGATTGAGCCTCTCTTGCCATAGAGGGGCTATACATTGAAGCTGCGTTGTCTAATCGCTTTACAATCCGCGCGATTCGGTTTTCGAGGGCTTCATCTGTCAACCGCGGATGCAAGCGTCGCATCTGGCTGAAGCGCCCCAGCGCATGTGCGTTATTTAACCGATCATGGCATTCGCGTGTTATAGACAAACGCGCGCCCCCTATGAATCGCGCGACCTTCGCCGAATGCTCGAATGCACGCAGCAGATCCTGGTTAGTCAACACGGCCTTCGCGTAATCCACCAGTTCCCATGCATCGATCATTTCATCCTTGAGGGGACGGGTCATTTTTTACTTTTCTCTTCGTGGGCATAACGTGGTACCACGTTCAGAACGTCATAAAATCCTTCTAGCTCCACAAAACGTTTCGTAATTGACTTGGGACCAAACTTTATCTGGATTTTCGGCGGGGATAGCCAGCGATCAAAGTCCGGTGGACATTTGAACTCGATAGCTTTTTCCGCCGTCGTGCTTTCCCAGTTTTTTAACGCATGCATAGCGGCGTCTTTCAGTTTGACGGAGGATATACCGCTGCGTTTGAATTCCTCTTTCGGATTGAGAAATGCCCATACCAAAGGGCAGGAGAGAAGAATAACCGCTAGCAAATGGGGGGCTTTGCCAGCCGCTACTTGTCCAAGTGCTTCAACGAAAGGCCGGTCGGTATCTTTGGGGCTTTCTTTACGGCCTGGAAGGTTCGATGTAAGCACAAGTATCCCGTGCAGGATATTGGTGATCTGTCGGTGCAGGATTTCCCCGCTTTTCCAGACAGAGGTGACATTTTCATCCAGCCCCATCAGATCATCATGGATGCGCGCGGCGATGCTCCCCAACATTGAAGGAGAAACGGCAACTGTTCCTGTATGTTCGCGTGAGAAGGCGTGCCAATTTTGCAGGTTGGCATTGAAGCTTTCAAAAGCTTCGCTCTGCTCGGTGGACGGCGCATCTTCGTCGCCTTCAGTTTCTTCACTGTTCGACTCGTCGTCATCCTCTTCTGCTAGCTGCTCATTGTCGTCTGTTGCAGTCGAGCTTCCGAAAGCCGGAACAGTTGAGGTTACGGAATGTGCTGCAAGGTCGCCTATTTCACTAGACATCAGTAGATTGCCAATAACGGCGAAGAGTGAAAGTGCCGAGATTGAGCGAAAGGCTTCACCGCGTGCGCTAAAACGCTTGTAGACGACGAGGTTCAGGACATCACTAAATTTCTCGCATCGCTCTTCTTGAAGGTCGTCGATCGAGAACCACCCCACTCCATTTCGGGCCTGCAGGCTAGCCCCGCCGGCGTCAGAAACCTTGGTGATCCAGTCTAGGGTGACAACGCCGTTATTGGTCTTTTTCACTAGCTCATCGACTGTCAGCTTTGCTTTCACATCTTTTACGCCGTAGATGCGCGGCAAGATGCTTTCCCTTTGGAATTGGCTAGCCAGCCCGACCGAGCCGAAAGAGCTTGCAGGTATTTTTCCTATCTTTTGTTGAAACCGGTCAATGGAACCAATGCGCGCCGCAAGCTCTGGCAGCGGTGGCGACGATTGCGTCCAGAGAAAGCCAAAGACTGCTTCACGGGTTGTCTCATCACTTAGCGCTGGGCGGCGCATCATGGCAATGGGGAGCGCTAGGGCAAACAAGGCCTGGAGCACTCCACCATGACGAGCTTCTAAGCCTTGCGAAAGCGCCAGAGCCAGACAGTGAACCACAATGGCTTTGGTTCGGTCGGCTGGAACACCGAAGCGGAGCAAATCAGGAGCGTCCTTTTGCCTGATCAACCAATTGAAAATTTCCCGCAATGTATAGTCATAGTTGCCCTTGTCAATAAGATCTGTCGGAACGCGCATGGTCCGTAGCCGAGCCTCGAACACCGTCAGAACCGCTTTGCGTCTTTGCTGTTTATTCTCGACAGCAAGCGCTCGCAGGTAGCTGATCACCAGCCGTAAGTGCTCCATCGCAACGAAGTCGAAGAATGGATGGTGTCGATTATTTTTGTCTTCGGCTAGCAGCTCCCGGACTTTCCCACTGGCCCATGGTTTTAGGTCATGTGTTCCATTACTCGCATTCAAAACGATCTGAACATCGTCGTGTTTGCTCTGTATAATGCCACCCAAAGGCAACATTGAGATTCTATTTTGCGGAGGGACGACTTTGAGCAGATATTGCTCTTCCAACTCCAGAACAGCATTTGCGACATTCTGCTTGTCACCCCCAATTATGTCGGGATCCTGCTTCAGGACCTTGTCTCCAAAAGTATCGTAGATGCCGCGACGCAAAAGTCGACCGTATAAGTCCAGATCTCCTGAAAGCAGTAGAACCAAGCGGGGGGAGGTCAGGTATTTTCGAATCGTTTCCAGAATGGCGTGACCATGCGCGAAATTGGTGTCGACATCGTCGAAGGCCACTACGAAGGCCTCTTTTTTAAGAAGTCTTAGCGCTGCTTCGATGTATGCGCCGAGTTTCCGTTCGAATAGCCGTCCTTTCATTGCCTTATTCAGGCCACGGCTCATGACCCAGTTCGCATCTTCCCACTCACTTCCGTAGGCCGAGTTCGATCCGATCCCATCGAGAAGGCCAAGCCCTTCTGCTAATGCCTGCTTCGCCTTGTCCAGTTGGTCATAATTACCTGGTGCATGTGCAGTCGCCGCCTCAATCATCGACAAGATGACGATGATGATATTTTCCTTGGTCTCGATTAGTGTAGGGTCGATCATCGGCAGCACATGGAGTTGCTGCGCGATTAGGCCAGCCTCTTCATCGTTTGCATTATTCAACCGCTGCAGTGCAGTCAGGAGGAACGTCGTTTTACCGCTGCCGCGCCCTCCCTCAATGAGGGCTGCATTATGGGTCCTCGGATAGCTCAATTCGGTTTCTTTGAAATCGGCGAATGATTCCTTAGGAATAGAGCCCAACTGGTGTTGAATCAGATTAGTCAGACGCGAGAAAGCATCCTTCTGCAGAATGTCGCTTGGGTTTTTAAGCCGCTCCATCTCGCTTTTGGAAAGGTCGATTACCAGCTTCTGTTCACCCATTGCCTATGCCCTGCAGAAAAGTAGATAAATAGAAAATTATAAGGCGAATTGGTAGCAAAATGACACCAATGAATGTGTCAGGTTGTGGGCTTGAAGTACGATTCTGCCCTCCCCTGTTTTCGTAGCAGCCCAAGTGTAACTTCTGATCCATCGCTGCCAGTCGTCACTACTCGCCACGAGGCCTAGACTAGAGTGTTTGTGACTCAGTTGGCGGACGGGCGGGGACAAAGGGGGTGGGGAGTGATCTGAGTTTTGGACGTGCTGCCGACCGAGTGCCGTGCCTTTTCTCAATACTGATTAGAGTGATTTAGAGACCCAAAAATGGCCAGTCAACTAGCGAGAACGCGAAAGGAACCTGATACCTCGATCAGCTCAAAGGTTGAGGTGATACAGACGATGCAGTTGGTTTTGACGCCGACACGCAAGCTTAGCCCTGTGCGCAGCAAATTTTCCGAATGATTATGAGTATGCGGCCGGTGACGATGCGGGGGGCCTATGACCTGCAATTGGCGACCGACTTGGCCGAGGTCAATACCCAGATCGAATGGACTCAAGAGGTGTTAGCGGTCGAGGGTGACGTGCTGACTACCTCGTTCGGAACGCCGATCATCAACCTTCGGGCGCCCCATTGCGGCAACCTCAAGCGTCAAGCGGTGACTCTGACGCGTTCGTTGGGGCTAACGGCTGGCCAGCGGCATTTAGGCGATGAGCCGAACCATAAACGTGCAGGCAAGCAAATGGAGTAGCAACAGGCCTCACGCGATGCCGAAGGTGACGCCTTGCTAGCATGACAGCGACAGCACGGGAACCGGGCAAGCTGGTACAGGCAATCGCAAGTCCCGAGATCAGTTAACAGCGGCCGAAACGATGACGATTGACTTGGTGCAATTCCACCCCCAATGGGCCCCGATTCTTTCCCTTGCTTTATCTCCAGTGTTAGCCCGCCCCGAAAACAAACAAGGCCCGCATCACTGCGAGCCTTGATTTTACTGGTGCCACGGATAGGAATCGAACCTACGACCTTCGCGCTACGAGTTAGGCGCGCGGCTGAATCAAGTTTCACCGCCTTCTGTTCGACGCTTAACGTAACCCCTGCGTAACCCCGCCGACCCTATAGAGACAGACGGAACACGCAATCATTTGAACTATATGGTGTCCCAGGGCAGGTTCGAACCCTTATCCGACATTCCCTGGCACCAGTCCCAAGAAAACCCAATAAAATCAATATGTTCCAGTGCACAGTCACTACACATTGAGGTGGAGGGGAAACCTACCAACTCTTTCTAGTCCGACCACAGTGGCCCCACGCAGAAATACGCTTCGCTCACTCAGCTAGGTTCTGTACGAAATGTAAAGCCTTTGATATCTCAGCGTGGCCATTGGGGTGCACCTCTGGTCAGCTTTTCATAGCGAGTACCGATCACCGTCCCTTTTTCATCCAACGAACGACCTGCACGATGTTGCTCCTTTATTAGATTCTCGGTCGAGCAAACAGCGGCAAGACTTGGCTTGGTAAGCGCTTCGCGCTTCACCCCTGCCTCACCGCTTGCCCGCTGCAGGGGTCACAATACGCCAACACCGGCACGGCAACCCTTTTCTGCTAATAACCAGGCACAGCGTCCACGGTATCGACCGGTGTTTCGAGGATACGCACCTGATTAAAATCCGAATGAGCATGCAGCGTCGTTGACCTCCCCCCAACGAGAAAACTTATCGAATGGGTTGTCTTGGCTTTCCCTTCTCTGGGAAGCCGGAGAAGGCTCCAATAATGAGCCCCCCAGTGGAGTCACATTGATGAACGGTTGACCTAGTTGTCAGAGCGCCCTGGAATGTCGAACCGGTTCATAAAACCCAGATAATACGATGAAGCCCCAACCTATTATCACTGCGAGGTCATTACTGATGGGAGTGTAAGCCTGATACTAGAATTCCAAGTCGACACTAAACACATTGGCTAGCTTAGCCTTACGCCAATTTAAGAAAACGGCAATATCTAGCCGAGAGATAGCGACTCTACGAGCCCTTGTAACAAATAGTACATCACCTGTCTGATCATCAAACTTAAAAAGCCCCGTACCGATCAGCACATCGAAAAGAGTGCTTGCCGCCCTACCCATGCCATCAATATCAAAATTATGTACTGCAACAGTCCGCGAATTAGTATCAAAGGATTTTTTTTGATGTTCGATTTTTTTATGAGCACGACCAAGCTTACTAGTGAGATTTGCAATCTCAACACTTTTCGATACGAGCAACCTCCTAGCAACAGGATCCACAACCCCGTTTTCGAGATCTCCGGAATGCATTTTCACTTCAATCAAATATGCATCGAGCAGTGAACGATATTTACCATCAGGCCTTAAAAGTGTAGCACTATTAATTGGCCGATATTTTTTCCCCTCCATGAGAGCCTGCCGCTGCTCTACGGCTCTAATAGTATGACAAATAATCTCGGCCAACTCAGTGATTTTCAACGGTGACGATTTTCTAGCTCGCATTGAACTCAACACGTCCATGACCATTTCCTTCCTAGACCTGACCTTACCCTCCTGCCAGGGTGAAAAGTTACTCGACATCGTCCTCTCCGAGTGAAGTTAATATCAAAGGTATATAGTCATCCAATGCTACACTCTGACCAATCTCCAACCTCTTGGTAAACTCATCAATAGTTATATTATTAACTTGGAGCATCGACTTGACCTGAGTCACTAATAAAGCAGCAGGGTCAGATATCGCCGGCTTAAAAATTTCAGCGATATCCACACTACCGCCTCGCAAGCGCATTTTCAGAAAATTATACCTAGCTCTTACTACTTCAGCCTGCAACTCTGGATATAGACTATTTTCATATAACCTTGAGAAAATGTATTGCATAGATGAGTCATTCATCTCTACTTCGCGCATGCTTTTTTTCATAAGCTGGGGCTGAATAGAAATGAGTTTATTACTTGAGGCAACATCTCGTCGATAACACTCTACCAAATAGTCGCGACTCCAAGTCCAACCTAGAAGATCAGACACAGTTCTTTCAAGCCTCACGTCAACCTGCTCTAACTCAAAGACATTTTCCTCAGAGATAGAATCAGCGTAAGAATGAAGCTCTTCAACCTCCATAGAAAGATTATAAATTTTTACATCTATAGCTGGGATGTTATCAACCCCTTTAACAGAAAAAATGCATAACCCACACCGCTTTTCGAGACCCTCATCGATTATTTCCTGCGTGCACGCATCTCCTTTTGTACATATATGGGTAGAATGATGACTCACTCTACCATCATATTTCTCTGTCAGATCTTTCAAAGCTGAGTTATCTTGAAGCACGGAGATATGTGACATAGTAATACAATTGAAGTCTCGCAATGCCTGAGACGCATCGACATTCAGCGCTTTCCGAAAATTAGAAGTTGGATGCGATGCATCAAGGCGTTCTCCTTTCCATATTCGGACTATATCATTATTGATCTTTTCAGTTACCTCATTGAAATCTTCATCTATGAGAGTCCCATAATAACGAACAGTGCGTACGCCTTGGCCAGTTTTAAACTTTCCAACCTCGCTGTCTTTCATAATCCGCTGCCATACTTTGACTGTGCTGTTGCGTGTATGGTGAGGAGTCATGTCAGTAACAACGCGCACGGGGCAGTACGGAAAATTCACACTCAAAACGACTACATTATTTGGGATTACTATTTGGCCATAACTGAATCCATTAGGCTTAAACTCATAAAACTTCGATACAACCCCGTGCCTCTTAAGAAAAAACTGAAACTCAACTAAAAAAGATAGATACCCTTCCGAATACACAGAATCTGTATATGGATCCCCACTTGAAACAGATTTCGAGAAAAGTGGAAAATAGTCTTCACGTACATTTTCGTGCCTATTCTCGTAGCTTTTCAGCCTGTTAAAAACGGGACTTGAAACCAATTCTCGGATCTTTCTTTGGTAGCGCAAAACGACAATAGTTTGCCCACTGACTATAGTCCGGATAGGTCGCTTCTTTACTTTATCCACCACCACATGCAGCCAATAAGCTTTGTTTAACTCGACCTCCCCAACTACGTATTTATCAAAGTCAGTTGACAACCATTGAATCGATTGATGCCTAAGACCACTTTCAACTGCTGAGATAACATGTACAATAAGATGAGGACTGAAAATGGTTTTACTCCCTTCGCCAGCCAGCGGGATGCTCCAACGCTTAAAAAAACACTGCGGCAGGGCCTCCACTACATACTTACGACCGGAATAATAAAATTCGTTTTTCCACCCTAACGATAGTGCACGTTCCTCCAGGCTTCCATGCATTATATCTGCGTAGTTCTGCTTAAATATATCATCATTAAGAATTTCAAGAGCCAGAAAAACACAATACAGATAATTAATTGCCAAGCTGTACTCAGCCCGCTTGAATGGACGCTTATCTGAATTCGGCAAGCCAGAACCTTCTGGCATGTCAATTTTCAGAAGGTGATTCTTGAACTTCCCTTCTTCATCTTCAAACTTTTTCGCCTCCATCCACTCAAACATTACTCGAAGCTGTTGCAAAGATGCGGATTTCACAGTTGGCGAATCCTTTGCCATACTTTCAATAAAATCCTTTAGAGGCAAAGGCGCGCCAGAATGCTTGGCGATAGGTGCGACAAACTTCAAATCCAATTGAGATATATACTCAGGATAAGAAAAGCCCTCACAACACCCGAACAAAGAAAACCACTTATCTAAATACACAAACAAATATATATTTAAATAACTCAGACCAAATGCACTATGGTTCTCATCCTCATACGCCTTAAGCTCCAAATACGCTTTCTGCACAGCCATCCACCGCATAAGTGCCGGAGTATTATGAAAACTAGAGTGACTCAAAATTGGATTCTGTTTAACCCTGGCAGGCATAAATTGATTCCGCACTAGGAGTCGGCAGTAATCTACAAGCTGGTCATCTGATTCTGATTGGTCAATAATTGGAACAAAATTTATAGCTGTTAACTCGCCCTTACTTCCTGACTTATACTTCATTGGTCTTAATGCATTAAGAGCATGAAATAGTTCATCGTAGCTAAAATTGACCCGCTCGCCGAAAAAGCTGCATACATAGTGAGCAATTGTATGAACAGGTAACTCTGCAGTCAGCCGCTCTTTTTCATAGAAATATTTTTGATGAACCGCCACTAGACTTTCGATAGTCAAATCTTCCGGTTTGACGGCCCCAATAATCCAAAATAACCGCGCACCATACTGTGCGATTCGTTCTCTAACCCTTTGATCAACACCTTGCCAAAAAACGGGAAGATCCACTTTATCTCTTGCAGAGATCGTGAAAGCCATCAACTCGGGGTAATGGTCAAAACCGAACTCAAGAAGTACTGGCGAGTTATTCTTATATTGGTTCGCTTTAAGCAGAGGAGTCAGTAACAAGCACTTATCCTTAAACAACAAAATTAACAAAAGCCATAGTGCCCGCCTCAATGAAACCTTAGTAGCCGGAAGATAATCAACTGAATCCTCGCCCAAAAGCTGTACCACTAGATTTTCTGATGCCCTCAGATCACCCAATAACACATACTCGTAGGCCGCCATCACCCATGAAGTGCCATAAAATCTCTTCCCAGAATTTTTTGAAAATACAAAAAATTTTTTAAATGTATAACGCTTCATGATTGGGCCGGTATTTATAGACTCATAGCTCGAAATAATGGATCCATAAATCTCATCCAAATAATTACTAACGGTTTTTATATTTCTTCGAACTGCGTCATTCAACTCAAAGTCGTTAACTAGCACCACGGGCTTATCTGAAAAATTAACACTCATCAGACCGACCCCAAAACAATATTCTCGTAATACCCATTTACGATGTAAAAATCTTCTGCCGCCATTAGAGCGTCAGATGAGTCAGCATGATTATAGATTTCAGTACTTTCAATATTTATATGCCCTACGTAGCCACTTGTCTTCTCCACCCCCAACCCGCAACCATTTTCTGTTGGGATATCATTGCAAAGATAAGAAATGTACATATGCCGTACATCATGTTGCTTTCCAATGAAAACACCTATTTTCTTTAGATTTGATTTGAATGTCCGAAGAATTGGCGATGGATCGACCAAACAGAAGGGCTTCCCTTTTGTTGCCCCTCTACTAACGCAAAAAAGAAAGTCATGAGTAATATATAACCCGTTACTATCTACACAGGGTAGTTGTGGCGAGGACAATAACGTCTGAAGGCCATTCCAAAACATAGTAGCGAAAGGCTCGATCAGAGTAAGTCGCTGATTGGCTCTACCTTTGAATCTAAGGGAGTTTATTTGAGACATCGACAATCCCATATTTTGGTAAAGCTTTTTCCTGTCCCGAGGATCTACGATATAGACAATCTTATTTTCCACATCGATATCGGAAATGAGTACCTGTAAGGTCTCAGATACACGTGCACCTCCAGCGGCTAACAGAGAATAATAAACCTTATCCCTGATATTTCGCGTTTGCTCTATCACCCGCACAACATCATCTAAATTCAGCTTGAGCTCTCCGACATTCCGCGTTGAGCCACCAACAAAGTACTGAGGTATAAGATTCAGCGCCTTTACACCCACCCCACCAGCTATACATTCCGCAAGATATGAATTAACCCTTCTACTCCCCCATCCTTTTCTTTTGTAATCAAAATCAGATACTTTTGGTACATGCGAAATTAGCGTCGGAGTCGATGCCGCGATCAAACAACCATATTCGTCCAAGCCTACAGTGGCCAAACTTGATTCCACCCACTTCTCAGACAATTGAAAAAATAGTGTCAATGCACTTCGGTGAATTTTCATTGTTGCGGATGACAAAATACTCCAGCCTAAACGCTCAACTAAAATCTGTACAATTTCCAATTCAGATTCTCGTCCAAAACTTAAGGCTTGAAAATATAACTCTACAACTGAATACTTGCTTAATTCGCCAATATCCAATGTAGCCATAACGGCCATACACTCGACGGTAAAGTCTAGATATTTACATACGCATGGAGTGTAAGTCTCTACTGTCCCCACAGGAGCATTACTAGAGAACAGCCGCCTCACATACTCCTCTACACACTCAATAATTTCACCTTCCAATGATTCCAACACATCTATGGACTGACCTGCTATTACGAGTTTTTTATATCTGAAATTTTTCATCTAAAGAGTACTTAACAACCTTGATTATTGAACAGCAGTGCACTTCTTGGAGCGACAATATTTTGCCGCATGTACAAAACGCTTTTTTCGAAGCTACTACAAGATCTTCAAGGCACACAAGGACTTCGTCAAAAATCCAATTTCGTCAATACAACGCAATTAAATTCCTGGTGTCAATTTGTTGATTATCTTAACGAAGCAGTTGCGGCATTACGTCAATACAAGCCATATAACCATTCAAGTTGCGACAGCCATCAATGTAGATATTGGCTTACCAAAAATTGCGTGAAGCCGCTCCCTCCCTGGCTTTCAGAGCCAGCTCAAACAAAAGTATGCGTACAAAGCCTGTCAATATATCTAATATGTTGAGGGAGCTAGAGTTTCCTTTCCCGAAGCACCTTCCTTTGATTTTAGCCTGCACATTCCGATGGCATGCATAAACCACGCCACCAGAACGGAATTTACTAAATCAATGGAAGGCAGATGATTCACCCGACCAGCGTTCAGAGAAATGACATGCATCATCCCTCTTCCCTTCAGTTTTCATCGCGCTAGCTTCAAGAGCCTGATTACTGTGCGTTTACCAATTATGAATATAAATTCCTTAACTTTTAATGAGTGCGACGAACATTGCTTCCATTATCAATGGAGACACTCAGCTGACTGCATAAAACTAACTCAAGAGTGCAGGAGTCAATATAGAATCTACCTGTCAGAATAATTTAACGTAACTCATTTTATAAGACTTTTACCATGACCTATCGATGCTCGGTGAGCCACCATTCAGGCCTAGATACTTCCGTCCAATGAACGCTTGTAGTTCGATCTACTCAACTCAGTACCACAAGGCAGGATGCGACTTGTAGTGCTGCGCTACTAGGTCTAACCGGCGACACTTTTATAGACTGTGGATCCCATGTGGCAAAGGCCGCCTGCTGATGACTTTTACGTGCACGTAGCACGTTGCCTATACCTATCGCCCCGATCAAACCGAACGATATGATGAATGGGCGGAGTACGCAGCATCACGTTTCTATTTCCGACTAAGTAGCGATGGAGACCACACATGCGAAAACCTCCTATGAAAATCATCATCGAAGAATGGGATGGTGACAGCGCGATTCGAAGTCCGGACAAAGCTCTGCAGGAGCTCGAACTGATTGTCGGCGAAGTTGTGTACTTGACAGAAGTATTTGTCGGCAACACGCGCTTCATCACGGATCGAATAGACGAGCTCACAGATGCTTGTGAATAGCGGAAAACAATGATGATTGACGCGAATCGTCTCTGGCAGCGCGAACGCAATCGTCGCTACGCCTTGTGGGATTTAGAAAGGCTGCAGCCTGGATCTGATCGAGCGATTCAGTACCTTGCGATTCTTGATGAAATTGAGCGCCAAGATCGAGATGACCCTATTGGCGATGCAGTCGCCATGTCAGTTGATGAGCTACGAGAATGTGTCCCAGAAACCGAGATCGTGGGAGTCAGCGGATCCCACTTTGTAGTCGTGCTTGACGAACACATACCAGAACCCTGGAAGACTCGTTTCGAAGAGGCGAGTACTGGCTCTACCCGTTTACGGCAGGGCAGCTATGCGAGAGATTGGCGCCGTTTTTTACGACTATGGTCAGCCGAGATGCAGCACCTCGCAGAGCACAGAGATGCGTTAAGAACCTGATGGGGGTATTCGTGAGTCTCGATTGTCAGAGGGCGCCTAGGTGACAGAGCCTATCAATTAGTCCGCCTGACGGATCTCACACTAGAACACCCTTCTCCAACTGGCCTATAAGATCGAAGACAGCTTTCGTTTCCACCCTCGTCCCCAGCATGTCGAGTGGACGCTTCGATCCGAGCCCTCGAACCGGCGAGCTAATCCACTCCGTAGCTGCTGCGACATCGTTTTCGAACAGGGAAAGGGCTTCCTCAAAGACAGCTACCAATGCGACGAGGCGGTCGCTTTCTACTGCGTTGAACCGCCCTGCTTTCGCTCTACGCGCCAACGTCGAAGGTGCTATGCAAATAGCCTTGGAGATGACGCCCCGCTGCACCTGCAGCACGCTCGCTATCCGCTCGAGGCATTCGAAAGGTAGTCCTTCGTGAACCAGGTCATGAAGCATGGTGCCGCGTGACGGCAGCCCGAGGCTCATCCAAATAGTCTGTGATATCCGAGGCCCTGGTTGGTATTCCTTGATCGATGACAGCACTTTCATCTCCATCTGAAAAGCCTCAGGCGAGCCGGGCCAAAGGCCCGAATCAGCGACATACACCTCGGCGACAAGCACCGCTTTACGGCTTACGAAAGCAGAGCATGACAAGAGCTTCAAGCGCGGATAATGTCAGTGCCATGAATGATTCAAATCCTACTCCATCCATATCCACGACCCACTCTCGCAGTGCCTCGGAGCACGCGAGCACCTCAGAGAATGACCAGGAGCTTTCTGGGTTTCTAAAATTGCTGGAGGACGACATTCTGAGTAACCCTGAGAGTCTGATCGCCCTCGATTCAACTGTCCTGGCTCGCCTCGACTCATTAGTCGGCGGTATCGATGTTGACATCAACTCCCCGCTTTCAGCGGATGAAGAGTGAACGATGCCCTCTGACAGATACTCACGCAGATGACTGAGCACTGGCTACACCCCATCATTCCCACATCGATTCCTACATCGACTCTGGCCCGAGCAGATGAGCTTGTAAGGAAGACTGCGTTCCTCGCTGGCATGGTCGCGCCAGAGACAGCTTCATGCTTGAGTGAGCGGCTTGAAGTCACCAACGCTCATTACTCGAGCGTGATTGATGGGGTCATTTGTGAGCCAGAGATTCTGGAACGTGTGTTCATACTTGAGCACCATCAGAGCGCCTTTGGCGAAATCCCAGAGCATCGTCGACGCATCGTGGCGGTCTTGTGTATGCACTACCAGCTTCTCCATAGGCGAACACCCCGTAATGGCATAGGGGCTTTTGCGCGGGCGCTTACGTTCGAGCATTTCGCACTACTTGGACTTCACCCACACCTGTGGTCGCTTTCGCGGGGCCTGGCTCGAAGGCTCGACGAGTATCAGTCTGCTACAGGTATGAATGATCCCATGCAGACAGATGGGCTTGAGGGTGCTCAACAATCCACAGACAGAGAGCAACTCGCTTTCATCGAGTTCATGCTTGATGTCTGCCATGACGAAGTGGACTACATTACTACCGCTCTGAGTCGTCACCAACTTCGTAAGTCCATGGCCCATGCGTACAGAACAAACTCGCAATTGACCGAAGCAGGCATCACCCCAGAAACGATGCCGGCGCTCCTAGCGCTGTTAATCCAAGGCTCACTACCTCCCGCCGAATTCGTAACCTTCACCGACCTGCCACGTGCAGCAGCGAACGATCAACTCAACCGGCTACTCAACCTTGGCATAGTGGTGGGCCCGCCATCTAACTTTCATAGACTGAGGGTAGGCTTACCGGCCTGGATTGCACTCGATCTCCTTCCTAATTTCCATTAGGCATGCTGGCGGTGCGCGCTGCCTAGTTAGGATCCTCTTGGGCTACCTACCTTTCAAACAGAGTTCCGCCGGATGGAAACCAGCCATCGGCCTGCAGCTTTTGCTTGTTGTCTCCAAGGTATCCAAGGGCTCGCGCCCCTGGGCCTCCATCAAAGCGTTAGAAAGCCACACTGCGTCGTCCATGCTGAACGAATGGGACGTGAAATCGAAAACCAGCTCTACTCCACCCTCATCATCCGTGTAGACCCTCACCTGCTCAGTTTTGTCGTTCTCATCCACCGCAAGCTCAACAACATAGACTTCATCTTCTGTCTCGTGGCAGTTAAACCTGCCATTGGCGCAGTAATTCCACTCTCCGGACACTCTTTTACGATATGTCCTTTCAAGCATACATTCGCGATCTGCTGGCGTTGGCACAAACCCTGCGAGATTTCCTACGGTAATGAGCACAGCATCGTAAAGACAGCGCGCGATATCCTCTGCTACAGCATCGACGAACCTGATAGACATTAGGTCTAAATTAACACTGACGTAGTAATCTCCCTGTCTTGATACCTGGCACGAATATTTTTCGTCATCCTCACGCCCTAGCCAACATACAAATTCGCGCTCGGCAAAAAACTCTGCTGGTTGCACCTGAGCTTTATTCATAAACGCCACCGTCACTATGTTCTTAAACATCAATCGGACGGCTTAAAGGCATTCTTTAACGTAGAGGAAAAATATTTTTTTGAAATAACCGTTTGCGTTAAATTTAGCTGCAGATTAACTATGCTGTCATCATTACCTACGCCGGGTCGGTTCAGCTCTACATAGAACTCGTCTCCGACTTCTGAGACCAATGCTAATGAGATCAATTTTGTATCTTGGTTGAGCTGAGTGAACTCACAGTCCAAAAAAAGCTTCATCACCTTCCGTCCTAAGCGTGTTCTCAATCCGTACTCATGACTGCGGTGTATTCTTGCGCAACGATGGTCAGTCAGGTAGCTGGGCAACACTCAGGCTAGCTTAGGGCTCCCAAGGCGCTCTGATTGCTGTGAGCACGTGATAGCAGTTGGCAACCCAATGATGGCTTTTGGCTTCGATGCCAGCTAGGATTTGGAGCACTTCAACATCAAGGACGGATATGAAAAGTCTCATCGCAGTTATGGCAGTTTGTTTGGCACTTGGCGGTTGCGCTACATCGCACTTCACCGCTGGCCGAGACTTTCCGTCGGCCAGTGTGGCGAGTATCACCAAGGGTAAAACCACGACTACTGAGTTGAAGTCGCTATTCGGTGAGCCTTACGCCAAAAGCGCAGTTAGCGAGACTGACGAAAAGTGGGTGTACACATACACCAATGGCTCAGCCCATGCTCAAAGCTACGTTGTCACTATGAAGGTGACGACCACTGGCACTCAGAAAACGCTCGACGTTCTGATCCGCAATGACGTGGTCATCAACTACACGTTCAGTGAGGGCCCTGCGCCCGGCACAACCACCGCCACTAACTGAGACTGCCACCTTGGCACTGGGCGACCCACTGCGTTCAGTCAGGTGTTGATGGAGCACGCCCATGGACAGAACGTATGCCTTCGTGGATGAGTCCGGGAATTCAGACCTGGATACGTCAAAGGGAGGGAGCTCGGGCTTCTTCATAGTGTGCTCCATCCTAGTGGCGGAGAAAGACTTAGACGCCGCCTACGCCCAAGCAGAAGTCCTACGAAAGCGCCATTTCCAAAATGGAGAGATCAAGTCAAGCAAGCTGAAGGCCAAGGATTCAGATCGTCGTGCCTGGATCCTGAACGAGCTAGCCGACCTGCCATTCAAGCTTTATTTCACCGTTGTTGATAAGTCCAGAATCCACAAAGATGGCGGCCTCCGTATCAAGACCTCGTTCATTAAATACGTGAACGGGTTGCTCTATGAACGTCTGTTCAGCGCCTACCCTGACCTGCGGATGATCGTAGACGAGCATGGTAGACAGGAATTTCAGGAGAGCCTCAAAAGCTACGTTGTAAAACGGTTCGTCGACGACCTGTTTGGCGATGAGGAAGCCTTCCAGACGATTTCCAGTAAGGACAACGTTTTGGTTCAGGTTGCAGATTTTTTCGCCGGCTCAGTAGCTCAGATCTACGAAGAGAAAGCATCGCAAGAAGCAGTTCTTGCCTACAAGAAGATCCTCCGCAGTCTGACTCTTGGCATGCTTGAGTGGCCATCCAAGTACCAGTCTCTCCTGCCGCCGCCGACGAATGAGTCTGGATATGCAGACTACCAGGTACACCAAGAAGCTCTCCGCCAAGCTGACCGATTTAGCGAGCGGGTTGGTGAGCACCCTGATGAAGATGAGCGCCTACAGCTAAGCATCTTGCGGTTCTTGAGATTTCAAAGCGAATTCGTCACCAAGGACTACGTGCTGACTACGGAAATCATGGCCCACCTGAAAGACAGCGGGTTCGGAGAGGTCAACGGCCAGAGAATTCGCTCCAGTGGCGTTGCCAAACTCCGAGATGCAGACGTCATCATCACAAGCGCGGCAAAGGGCTACAAGATTCCCCAGACGCGTGCGGACATCAACGAGTTTCTTGAAAGGGCGTCAGGGATTGTCGTTCCTCTGCTGGAACGGGTCAAAAAGGCTCGAGAGGTGTACCGGCTGAGTAGTCGCGGAGAATATGACATCGTGACGGCAGCGAACCTTACCGAGCTAGCCAAACTCCTCGCATCGCTAGAAGCACTTGCGGATGACTGAGCCGCTCGATGAGGAGCCATATAAGGCTGTGAAGATGCATCTCCTGATTGCTCACATATCATAGTGCTACTATCGCCCTTCCATCCTGCCAGCGCGCGCATCAACGATTTCTGGTGGTTTTTAAGGTTGAACATGGAGGTAGCAAATTATGCGCGTGATCACGGCGCACGCCCGGTTGATAAAAGGCATGCATGCCATGCAGCGAGCACTCATTGGTCAAGCAGAAGATCGCGGCGAGCTTCAATGGGCGTTCCCCAGTGGTGGTAGGGAAACGTGTCGAACGTATGCGCTGCAGACTGACCTTGGTGAAATGCTGTTCGCGATCCCTTCGCCGTGGGATGGAAGGCAAGCGCATATGTTCAGGCTCGGCTTTGAACGAGGCACCCTGTTTCCAGACGCAGAGATTAATATCCCAGACGGTCTAGACCGCAGCGTATCCGGTGTGCTCGCGGTAGGCGATAATGGCAAGACAATGATTTGTCATCGCGGTGCGGTCACGGCATTTCGTGGGAAGGTGCGTACCAGCATCACGCTTGAGCATTTCCAGGCTTGGCTACAGGAGGTCGACGACGATGGTAGGTCGGCACAGGTAATCGCCGTCAGCTCAACGGATTCTTCTACCATCGCCGACGACATCGCTGAGTTTGTATTCGAGGTGAAGCGACTCAAAGACAGGTTGAAGGCTGAAAGCCGGGATGACTACGTTCCTGATGAACAGGACGAGCCAGCTGTGGGGTGGGGAGAGCAAGAAGAGTACGAGGGCGACAAATCTTATTCCCCAAACCCAGGTAAGCGTGATTACCCATACCTCCATGGCCCCCTATGCAATGCGCTCCACCGGAAGTTGAAGGAGCTTGCCGGGGCCTCCGTCGCGGTCAAGGTTCTGAAGAACCGAAACATCGATCTGGCACTTGTCGACCGTGGTACAGGCAAAGCCAGAGCAATCTTTGAGGTCAAAACCAGCGCTTCGCTTTCGGCCCAACTGTATACGGCTTTTGGACAGCTCTCGTACTACCAGCATCGATTCGGTACAGAGGACACGGAGCGATATCTCGTACTGCCGGCTCATACCGCGTCTGATTTTACAGTGGGAGAATTTTTCGCCAAAGCGAACGTCCATGTGCTTTTCGGCGAGGCGGGTTCCTTTGAAAGAGCTGACGGCGCGAGCCTGGAAGAAGTCCTGTCTATGGTGTTGGAGTAGGCCCTTGGACGTCGATCTGTCGCTGATGATTGTCGGTTAAAAGCAAAAAGATCCTAGTCAGTGGGAGATCAGCCTGTCTTGTGAAATCTAGATATGTCGAAAGGATTTTTGAGTGGCCAGCTTTCAAGCCAGCCACTACCTAATCGGCCTCAGAAATCGTGCTCAATATCGTCGAAGAAGTTCCGATCTAGCTCGTACTCCAGAGAGCCGAAGCGCGCGAGCAGGTCTGCTCTTAGCTCACCCTGGGCTACAGGCTCAAAATCGATCCAGTAGCTGTACGGGAGCCCACCATCCGAGTCATTAGCCGTGACTTCCGCATCGGCCAGAAGCTCTCCGTCAGCGACTGAAATACCCAACTCATTCGCCAGGGCTTGGGCCATGGATATGCGAGGGCGGTCATCAACATGCTCGTCACTTTCCGCCTCTGCAATCTGAGCCCAATGCTCCCATTCAGACCTACGGTCGCGATCAGCATCAGACTCACTGCTGGAGATGGAGACGCCCTCCTCTGCAAGCCGCCACCTACCATCACGGCGCAATAGCTCGACCGAGGCTGTGAGGAAGAACGCTGCGCCGTGATACACCCGCTCCCGGTCTTGCTGCCCCTGGTAGGTAAGTGAAACCCCTAGGGTGAGCTTGCCGGTTGTGTCGCTGTAGTCCACAGCCTCCACCTCAAGGGCATCAATTGTGAATCCGCTTGCGTTGGTATCTGCAATTGCACCGGAGAGTTGATCCTCCAGCTCTTGATCCAGGTCGGAATAAACATCGTCCTCATGGATCGCTTCGCTGAAATCCTTGATCCCAAACACAGCCTCCATCAGGCGCGAATCTTTCGGGTTCCGCTGGGCGACCACAGAAAGCTCATGGTAATCAGCGAAGCCGGACTTTTTGGCAAGCGTTTCTTGAGCGGCAGCAAGCTTGAGGCCCTGGTCGCGAGCGAGTTGCTTGGCTTGAGATTTGAAAATGCTAAGCGGGGAAAAATCTGACATGGCAATAGCTCCAAAACATACGACGCTCTGGTGACCGATTGCCTGTTCACCGGGCAGCGTCTAGTTATGGACATGCCGATGTAATGCTGGAGGTTGTCAACGATGGGCTATTGCTTCGCGAAACAGGCGCCAGGCGACCATCACCGCCTGGCCGTGATCATAGGTCAACGAGTCCGGCTCTACAACCCTCAAACAACTCTGATTACCCAGTTCTATAACTGCGACGTAGGGTGTGTACCAGTTAAATTTTGACGCTGTTAGCAGTCAAAAATAAGACCTCTGAGGAAAACAATCCTTGCAACAAATATAAGTTGCAGCTGCTTCGATCACTCTGCTAAAAACAGTACCTGCTGGGTGCTACCACCCAGGTGCTCTTTAAACATGACTCAATATTCGGGCTTGCGGTTGTTGATCAGGAAACTGGTCAGCCTTGGTGTTCTCCTTGGCTTTCTTCGCCGCGCAGGTTGTTGCAGCCCCTCGCTCCTCAGTGCTTAGCGCTAAGGCCAATCCCAAAGGTTATCCGAGGGATTGTCTCTACTCGTTTCCAGTGTTGAGGCGTAAAGCGATGCGGCGGTAAAGCGGCGGACGGCTTATCAAGGGACTTGATAAGCAGAACTGTGGTTTGTAGTGGCATCTTCAGCGTTCCTTTCGGCCCGGAATGCTTGGCGGCGGGGCTAATTTCGGCCTGTCGTTGGGAACATCAGTCATGGTTAATTTAAAGAATCTGGCGCGTCGCAAGGCTCGCCAGGCTATGCACAACAGTGAAGATGCTCGCGTCATCGAGGCAGCTCCATCCCAAGAATCTAGAACGGGTCGGATTGCGTGGGTAAAGGCGAAGGCAGTAACCCTGCTCAAGTGGATCGCACGCATTCGGTTATGCATCTGGCTATGGGAGAAGGCTGTTGAGGGTTGGGATTACATTGAGACAGTGGTGATTCCACTTATTGAGAACATCCTATGACGCAACAAACCACATCATTCGAATTTAGAGGGGCCGGTTCATCGGGGCCGGCCCATCGTCGGAAACTTGGACATGGATGCTCCGTTCTATCCCCACAGCCCTATCCACAGCATCAAAGCCTTGGCACGTGCTCTTGGTGAACCTGCTGAGAGACTTCTTGCGCTTGCTCAGCGTAGCTCTCGACTTTATCGCTACGTCCCTCAAACAAAAAAAGACGGAATAACGCCACGGCATACCTATGATGCCCATGAGCCGCTGAAGACCATTCAGCGCAAGATCGTGGATCGGTTGCTCAGCAAGGTCACGTACCCTGGATATCTGCACGGCGGCATCAGAGATCCCAAACTACCCCGCAGCATCTACTCGAACGCCCGGGTTCATACCGGCGCCAAAACAGTTATCCTCCAGGACATCGCTGATTTCTTCCCATCGATTACTACCGAGCATATTTATCGCATATTCGCAGGCCTCTTCCGCTTCTCTGCAGAAGTAGCTGCGTTGCTCGCCAACCTGGTTACACGTGATGGGCAAGTGCCACAGGGCGCGAGTACGAGTAGCTACCTGGCAAACCTCGTCTTTTGGGATATTGAGCCGGCTTTGGTCGTACGCTTCAAAGCCCAAGGATTGGAATATTCACGCTTCGCAGATGACATCACTGTCTCGAGTAAAGCGTGTATTTCTTCTGCCACAACCACCCAAGTCATTGCCTCTGTCACGTGGATGCTCGGCCAAAAAGGATGTCTGCAGAAGCGGAGCAAGCTACATGTACGCAAACGTGGGCAAGCTTTAATCAACGGCGAAAAAGCTGACGCAGTCACGGTGACCGGGTTAGTCGTGGACAAGCCGATTCCGGCGCTTCCCAAAAAAGCCCGGCTAGCTATCCGGGCCGCAGTGAAGCAACTGGAGGATCGAGCTAATGGTTATCCAGGCCAGCTGTCCATTGAGGATGAAAAGGAAGTGCGCCGTGTTATGGGGCGCATTGGCAGGCTGATCGCTTGCGGGCATCCAGAGGGCCAGCGCCTTAAGACTCGAGTTCGAGCGTTGCTAACACGGGCACCGCTCTTGGAACGGTATGCGGCTGATGCCAAACTTGAACCTCAGATGGCTCCGGCTACCCCCACAGAGCTGAGCGTAATGGCAAGTAGCGCCATGCCAAGTGACCTGCCGGTGGATCTTCCGTGGGAAGCTAGCTAATTGTTGGCTAACGGTCTGCCCTGGTTCACTTCGGCTTTTGCCACTGGTCTGGAAGCGCGGTTTTGGCTTGAGATTTGAGCCGATGTCGCTGAATGCAAGCACCAAGGCGCCTGCAATCAGACTGAAGAGAATGCCGCCTCAATCAATCGTGCGGTAGGTAGTGCTCGACTCACGTCTGCTATGGCCCCCTCCATTACTTCACGCGCAGAAAATGCTTCACGAATAAACTCAAGAGCTAGGCGTCCCGGCAGACCTGTTCCGACCAACGCATCATCGCAGCCTTCTTCCGCCAAGCGTTCCACAAGCGCATCCACATCGCTCTCGTGAGACGTCAATTGATAATGGAGGGTGAAGGTAAAGACCATCTCTAGCACTCCGCTTCAGCAATATCCTAGGTGGTGTTCATTTTCACGCAGCGCAGAACCAATGCTCAACGAGCGGGCTTAGGCTGCCCATAACGCCTGGCTCACCATCAGTTTCGCCTACACCTGCGACTCGATAAACCACACTGTTGGAGCCAGTCACGTGAGCCCGCTGAGAAGCGATATGTTGATTGCCTACGTGGTTGCCGGGTAGAAAAAACGAAGCCCCGGAGGTTCGCGGCTCCGGGGCTTCTATTTTCGCCTCCATCCCTTAATGGTTTGGCGAACGTGGCCGGGACATTACCAGCGCCGTTTTGATATTTCACTACGACTTTGGATAAATGTGTTCGATTAGCGAAGCATCGAGGAAAACGCTATGTCGTGCTTACCATAGACGCCGTTTCAACAGGAAGACTGCAAATGGATCTGAAATTCAGTCACGTAGATGTACTGGTCAAAAATCTCGACGAAGCCTGTGCTTACTACGCGCAGGTACTTAACGCCAGGATCTCCAAAACCCTTGTCTGGGAACGAGGTGGTCTGCATGTGCGCTACGCGATTGCGCTGATGGGCCAAGAGCGTTTCATGTTGGTACAGCCGTTGGCGGGGAACCTGAAAGAGCTATTGGATACGTCGGGTGAAGGGATGATTTACCGCCACTGCTACTCGACACCGGACATCGAGAAAGCCTATGACGAATTGATGGCCGCAGGTGTTCAGCCAGAAGACGAAAATGGAGAGCCATTGGCTCGTGCGAACCTGCAATCCCCGTCTGGGGCACGCATCATTTGGTTGCCCAAACGCTTCGGGCACTTCTCTATTGAGATACTGGAAGATAAAACGCTGGAGGCATTTATCGAGGCTGCGTTTTCCTAAGAAAATTCTGCAGTGGGCGTGGGCGTCGTGAGTACAATGCGCGCCCTTAATTGGCTAATGCTTTCCAATGAAAAAACTGCTTTCCGTAGTAGCGCTGCTGACCTTCTCAGTAATCCCCCCCGCCTTCTCAAGCCCTCCATCGACCTTTTCCGAAGCCAAGGTCATCGCCAAGCAAAAGATCTACCTCGACCAGGCGAACAGTGCCATGGGCGAGCTGTATTGCGGCTGCAAATGGACATGGGTCGGTAAGTCGGGTGGTCGGATTGATGCTGAATCTTGCGGCTATCAAACAAGGAAACAACAGAGCCGCGCAGAACGGACTGAATGGGAACACATCGTTCCTGCCTGGACATTCGGTAACCAACGCCAATGCTGGCAGAACGGTGGTCGAGAGCATTGCGTGGATGATGATCCCGTATTCCGAGCGATGGAAGCTGATCTGTTCAACCTCTACCCATCTGTTGGGGAGGTGAATGGTGACCGCAGCAATTTCAACTACGGGATGGCCTCCGGGATAGCGCCGCAGTATGGGCAATGCAAGACGCGGGTTGATTTCGAGCAACGTGCTGCGGAACCACGTGACGAAGTTAAGGGGCTGGTCGCCAGGACAACCTTTTACATGTTCGACAGATACAAACTGAGCATGTCTCGTCAGCAGCAACAGCTACTGATGGCCTGGGACAAGCAGTACCCGGTTTCGTCTTGGGAGAAAGAGCGAGATCGACGCATTGCAGCAATCATGGGGCATTCCAATCCATTCGTGACTGGCGAGCGTCGATGGTCGCAAGGCTACAAGGTAGTTGGTGAGGGGGTGGTTAGTGCCCTTCCCGTCAACCCTCCGCGAGTAGCAGCCCAACAAACCCTGGCGAGCGTGACCGGTACAGGTGTGATCATCGGTAATCGGAAGAGCCAGGTGTATCACCTCTCAGTGGGGTGCCCTGGTTATGGTCAGGTGTCTGCGAAGAATCAGATTTCCTTCACATCAGAAGCTGAGGCCCAGGCAGCGGGATATCGAAAGGCAGGCAACTGCAAATAGTTGCTGCTTGTTGAAAGTCGGCCTTGCGAAACCGAGGCCGGCCCCCAACTTTAGACTTAGACATGCGTCCTGCTTTTGCTATTTTCATACTTGATAACGTCATTAACCGCAGGCGGTTCCAGCTAAGGCTTAGACGCCCCCATCTTTCACCATCCAATGAGCCAACCGCTGACTGCCAACCTGGAGTAACAAATTGCTGACCCGTCCCGACAAAGACGCGCTACGTGCGATGCTGGAATCGCAAGTCCAAGAAAAGCTGCAGCACGACCCAGACGCGTTAACGACATATGCAGCCAAGCCTGTACCAGAGCGCAAACCGTACACCAGCAAACCCACGGTTCAAGACAAAGCATTTCACAAAGAACTCGAGCAGATGCGTGCGGACGCTGAAGCTGGAGTGATACACGCGCCTAAGTGCGAGTCTGAGGATGGAGCTGCTCCTAGCCTTAGACTTGATGATTACCCGGGTCTGTAAGATGTACTGCTGAGAATCTACAGGCGGGAACGGTTTGCCGGCCGAAAGCAACTGAGACCACACGTGAGAAAGCCACCTATGAAAATCATGATCGAAGAATGGGATGGTGATGGTGCAATCCGGATTCCCGATGAGGCACTGCAAGAGCTGGAGTTGGATATCGGCGACGCGGTGTATCTAATTGAAGAATTTGTCGGCAACACGCGATGCCTAGTCCTATCAAAAACGGCTCAAATCGCGGATCGAATAGACGAGCTCACTGAAGCCTGGGATAGCGGACAGCTTGGTAACGCCCAGGAGAAATGAGACAGCCGTAATGCGCTTCCTTGACGCCCTCAAGGAAGGCCACCTGCAATTATTGATGGGCGAGAGCTGCCTCGATCAAGCGTGCGTTAGGTACGGCTCGGCGCACGTCTACTATGGCGCTCTCAATTGCGTCATCTGCCGAAGGTGCTTCACGGATGAATTCAAGAGCTAGGCGCCCTGGCTGCCCTACTCCGACCAATGCATCATCGCAGCCTTCCTCAGCCAAGCGTTCCACAAGCGTGTCCATATCGCTCTCGTCAGACGTCAGTTGGTAATGAAGGGTGAAGGTAAAGACCATCTATAACACTCCGCTTCAGCTAGACCCTGCGTGTTTTCTATTTTCGCACGACGCGAACAGCAGTGAGCCCTGGGACTGCGAAAACATGGCAACACCGGGGAGAAATAAGGCAGCGCAGGCATGACAGGCATAATTGCGGAGCGAGTCGCCTAGGCTACCTATCACCGGGGGGTAGACGATGCTAGGAATGTCGCATCCATCATTAAGGAGATGCTCGGCTGATTAAGTGAGCCGGGCCCATTGGCCCGAAGAAGCGACCTCTCCATTTATGTCACCCCGCAGCTCAGCTAGGGCAAGAGATGACTCGGACGCAAAATAACTTGAACACAACCTGTCCTCTCACCGCCCGCGAGGTCTGCCAGGTGCTGACGGAAGTCAGCGCTCGGCACTCGTACTTTGCAAAGAGCCTGCAGTCACTATCTTCAATGGCTATGACACAATCGGCTACTGCGAGTGCTGCAGTTCGCCTGACGGACGAGTTGGGACATTTGAAGATGCTTCTCGAAATCCAGGCTTTGGTGATCCTTGCTCGGAACAACTGCTGGGTGGCATTTGCTTTTTTTGAAAAATTATTGCCAATACCCATCGGCGTGGAGCTGTAGGGTTTTCCTACAAAATTGATCTCCCACAGTAAATGTGAGTATTCCTGTGGGAGCGGCTGAAGAGCGACCCGACTTGCCCGCGAAGACTGCAGTGCCGACGACACAATCCTGACCAGATATCAATCCAACTGATACCGAAAAGGTAAGTCCGGCCCGGTTTTACCGCAGGTCAGGGCAGCGGCGCTGATGGCAAAGGTGAGCATTTCGTCGATCTGTTCACGGCTCAAGCGTTGCAAGCCCTCCACCGAATCCAGCTGCTGTTCAGTCAGCCAAGCGATCAATGCCGCTTGGAAGGTGTCGCCGGCGCCTACGGTATCGACCATCACCACGGCACGGGCCGGCACCGACCAAGTGCCATGACGGCGGCTGAAAACTGTCGCGCCCTGACCGCCACGGGTGAGGAATACCAGTTGGCAACGGTGTTCCAGCCAGCCCTCGATCACGCTCTGCGGATCACGCTCGGGATAGAGTAGGTGCAGGTCTTCGTCACTGACCTTGATCAGATCGGCATGTTCGACCAGAGCGCCGATACGTTCACGCCACAATTCGATATTCGGCTCTGGGTTGAGTCGCACGTTGGGGTCGAGACTGATCAGGCGTTTGCCACTTTCCCGGCAGACCAGAGCCAGTAGGGTATCGGCAATCGGCTGCACCACCAACGAGAACGAGCCGATATGCAGCCCTCGCACGTCAGCGCCCAACTCAGGCAAATGCCCCGGCAACAGCTGACGATCAGCGCAGCCTTCGCCGCGAAAACTGTAATGCGGCGAGCCATCGGCACCAACGGCGACCATGGCAAGGGTGGTCGGTGCGTCGAAGTCCTGAAGGTAGTCCAAACGCACGCCCTCCTCCTGCAATACTTGCTGTAAACGCCGGCCCAGGTAGTCGGTGGACAACCCGGCAAACAGCGCCACGTCGATACCCAGGCGCCGCAGCCCGACGGCGACGTTGAACGGTGAACCGCCGGTAATGGCCTTGTAGTTTATTTTTGAAGCTTGAGCTCCGGGGTCGTTTTCACTAAAGAAATCGAACAGCGCTTCGCCACATACCAAATACATAGTCGTTTGCTCTTTAAAGGTTCGCTACAGGTTGTTGATAGCGTTAATAGGTCTGTTGATAGGCAGCCACGCTGGCTGCGACGGGTAATGTTTCGCTGGCGTGACTGGCACAGCGCTCGCACAGTTCGGCCTGTCAATAAGCAGAAAATGGCCGCCGACGCCTCCGGACTGGATTTTGCCGGTGGCGATGTCGCCCAGCATTGTCACCGCTGCCGCTGGAGACCAGTGCCTTGAGGTTGAGACCAACTGCTCGGCGATCTCTAAAAGTATCGTGCCTACAGGTGTATAGAATTGGATCAATTGCGGCAAAGCGGACTCCAGATTAGCGATAAAAATACTAGCTAAGCGAAGCTCTTGGGTAGCGGCATGATTCTCTCTCAAGGAGAAGAAGCGGGTTCTTCATCTGTGATCGTAAAGTCAGCACTACTGCTGGCCGAAATCACAAATTCGGCATTCGGAAGGTCGTTGCAACGAACTTTTTCATAGGAAGTAGACTCATCGAACCCGAAGGATCTCCATCGATCAAGCAGTCGCGTCTCCAAGGTTTTACGGTCAACCTGCAGCATAATGGTGGTGTCAAAACAGTCCCTTAAGGACGACCATGGGGCAAGATTTAATAGAAGGTAGTTTCCTTCTACGATGAGATATTTCACGTCAGAGGAAACCAATCGTCCTGCGGCACGGGATATCTCCAGGTTACGATCGAATACTGGAACGGCAACCGTTGGTTCGTTGTTCGCACGAAGCCGCAGCAGCAGACTCCTGAAGCCACCCACATCGAATGTATCGGGGGAACCCTTACGATCTAAAAGGTTCAAGGATCTAAGAACCGCGTCATCATAGTGAAAGCCATCCCCGGGAATGACCGCTGCACTCCCCGGCATAATACTATTAAGGGCCTCTACCAAGGCCTCAGAGACGGTGGACTTACCTGCACCAGGCGGCCCCGCTAGCGCAACGACAATTCGATTACCAGACAGAGCCTTAACGTAGTCAAGTAGCTCTATGCTTACTATTGTGTTTGCGTTGGAAAACATGCCAAGTTTCTCGTCAGCAAGCGTCGCTCAGGCCCCCATACCGGAGATACGTGGAGCTTGAACAATACTTATGGATACATAATTACAACAGGTTCAACAGAATCCCTAGCAAGCAAACCTCTAAGATGCCCATAATTGAAGCACATCTATGGGCCTGATACTTAACTAGAGCCACCGGAAGATCATTAAATTTAGGCTGTTCGGCTACTGCGAGTACCTCGCAGCAGCCATTACCCGCATTCCAGATGTGGCTAGATACCCCTATGCCACCTGACTAAATCGCTTATTAGTCATTGGTCAGCTTGCCAGCCTTTGTACTCCATAACATTAGTTCGGGTTACAAGTGAGGGTTGAAGCAGTACCGTTGTGCTTTGCAAGGATTTGCCATTCAGCAGGTCGTTACCCATCGTTACGGCCTGTTGTGCTTGGCCCCAAGGGGACTGAGAGGCAGAAGCCTGGATCTGTGTATCGCTTTTGAGTGCTGTCTCTATATCGGGAGCCCCATCCACCGATGCGATAATGATGCCTTTACGCTTGAGTTGTTTTGCTGCCAGGTCTGCACCTATGGCTTGGGGATCATTGATAGCGAACACCGCGTCGATTTTCGCAAAGCGAGTCAGGTCGCCTTGCATCACGCTGTAGCCACCTTCTCGCGAGCCTTTGGCATCCTGATTATCAGACAGTACCTTAATATCAGGTGCCTGTGCGAAAACACTCTTACACCCATTGACACGATCCAAGACTGCTGAAGTCTGCGTACCATTCTGGATAATAACGTTACCCTTGCCACCAAGTTTTTCAGAAATGTACTGACATACAATCCTGCCGGCTTCGACGTTATCTGTCTGTACCGTGGCGTTGGCACCTTGCACCATAACATCTACACCCACAACCACTATGCCTGCCTTTCTCGCTTTCGCAATCGCAGGCGCGATTGCTACAGGGTCGACGGCATTGACAAGAATCAAGTCTACGCCCGATGAAATGAAGTTATCGATCTGAGTGAACTGCTTGTTTAAATCGTAATCGGCCGAGACTGAGGTAAATTTTGCTGCTGGATTGATATGCAGTGCCTCCGCTTTAGCGCCATTTACCATCGCTACGAAATAAGGATTTCCCAGCGAGCCAACAGTTATCCCGACGGATTTCAACTCTCGCGCTTGAGCGGTGCTAAATGCCAGTAGTGCACAAACAGCGGTAAATATTATTTTTTTCATGGGTGCTGCCTCTTATTATTGGAGTTTGTTGCGGTAATTATATTTATGATTCAGGTTCGTGCGCCTGTCTGCCGAAAGCGATCGAGTGCTACCGCTCCGATAATGACGACACCTTTGATGATGTATTGCCAGATATCCGAAACTCCCAACAATATCAGGCCGTTGGAAAGTGTAGCGATAATCAAGGCGCCAATTAGCGTACCGATGATGGTGCCGACGCCTCCTGTAAAACGTGTCCCTCCCAGGATAACGGCTGCGATAGCGTCGAGCTCATAGGACTGCCCCATTTGCAGTCCGTTAGCAGCCATCAGTCGAGCGGAAGTCATGATGGCCCCCACACCCGCCAACAAACCGGATAGTGCATAAACAAATAACAGGACTTTCCAGACCTTGATTCCCGATAACCGTGCGGCCTCAGGATTGCCACCCACTGCGTAAATTTGTACACCTAAAACTGTCCGTCGAAGAATGAGCCACGAAAGAGTAACCACTACCATCGCGATTACAACCAACCATGGCACCCCAAACAACGTATCGTTTCCAATGTAAGCAAACGATAGATCGGGATTGAAAACCGTTTTGTCTTCGCCGATTAGGCGTGCGATTCCACGCATCGCAGTCAATCCGCCTAGGGTGACTATAAACGCAGGCAGCTTCCCAAAAGCGACCAATGCACCATTGACGAGCCCTAGCAGCAATCCGACTCCAAGCCCAGCAGCGATGGCCAGGGGAGCGAACCCCGGGACTTGCGATACCAATAGCGCCACTACTGCAGAAACAGCCAGAATCGAACCAACCGAAAGATCGATTCCACCTGTCAAAATCACGAAAGTTAAACCTGATGCCAACACCACATTGATAGAGGCTTGTTGACTAATTATTGAGAAATTCTGAGCCGAGAAAAAGCTCTCGCTCATCAGGCTAAAGCCCACACAAAGGAGCAACAATACGGGCAGCATGCCCGCCACCCTCATCATTTGGCGCATTTTATCCTGCGCGGTAGCTCCAGTGATGTTTCGTACACCAGGTGTGGTGAAGTCACTTACTAATTTTCGTTGCAATGGGGAAGTCATTGGACTAAGTCTCCGTTGGCTAGAGTCAACCTGTCGCTGCCTGTGGCAAACGCAATAATGGTTTCAGGTGTGATATCAAGACCGCTGTGGCCACCGAGTTCGGTGACAAGTTTTCCTTCACACATGACCAATACACGGTCAGCAATTCCAACGATTTCTGGTAGCTCACTTGAAATCATCACTACACAAACGCCAGATGCGGCCAATGCATTGATTATTTTATATATTTCTGTCTTAGCTCCAATATCTACACCCGAGGTAGGCTCGTCGAGGAACAATACCCTGGGTTTCATCTCAAGCAGACGAGCCAGCAAAACCTTTTGCTGGTTGCCTCCAGACAACGCTCCGACATTGATATCTGAGGACGCTTTGATATTGAGTGTTTGAATTGCTTGTTCGGCGCGTCCAGTTCCGGCCGTTCGGCTCACAAAGCCCGCAAATAGAGCATCACTTCCCACAACACATACATTGATATTGTCGTGGACACTCATGTCGAGAAAAAGGCCCAGTGCTTTGCGGTCTTCTGTTAGATAGGCGATACCTGCATTACCTGCATCGCGAGGAGAGCGTATGACTACAACTTTACCATCAATTTCAATCTGTCCACCTGAGTAAGCATCGACACCTGCGATTAATCGGGCAAGTTCTGTTCTCCCTGAACCTACCAGTCCTGCAATGCCAAGAATTTCGCCGGCATACAGATCGAAACTGCAATCTTTAATATTGGAGCCATCTGTAAGGTTGCGAACACGTAGTATCGGTTTCTCATAAGAACACGAAGGACGCTCATGGGCATAGAAACCGGAAACATCGCGGCCAACCATCATCCGGACTAAGGTTTCAGCTGATAGCGTGGCACGATCCAGCGAACCTACGTAATGACCGTCTCGGAGCACCGAAACAAAATCGGACAATGCGTATATCTCAGCCATTCGATGGCTGATATAGATGATCGCGACGCCATCATCACGTAACTGGCGAATCAACGTAAATAGACTTTCAGTCTCTTTTGAAGACAGCGGCGTTGTAGGCTCATCCATCACCAGGATTCGCGTATCGGCATGAATTGCACGGGCGATTTCAACAAGTTGTTGGTCGGCGATCGACAATGTACCGACCAGCGCGTGCGGATCAAATGTGACGCCAAGTCGCTTTAGTACAACCTGCGCGCCTTCGGTCATTGCCTTGTGGTTTACAACCCCACATCGACGAATTTCTCTACCCAGGTAGATGTTCTCGACCACGCTCATATTCGCGCACAAGCTGAGTTCTTGATAGATAACTGAAATGCCATGGCGCTTCGCATCGTTCAGGCCATAGTTTCGAATATCACATCCATCGATTCGGATAGTGCCACTGTCGGCTATATAGGCCCCCGACAAAATTTTCATCAGAGTGGATTTACCGGCGCCGTTTTCGCCCATTAGCGCGTGGATTTGTCCAGGGAAAATACTGAGGTCGATGTCATGCAGGACGCGCACCCCATTGAATGACTTCGAGATGGAACGCATTTCCAATAGGGCAAGAGGTGGACTTTCAGAGCCAGTGCTCAGCATTGCGGTTAACTCCTTATCTGCCGATTTGAGAAGCAGTGAAACCTCTCATCGGTGTTCTTGTTCGAGAAACATAGTCCAAAGGAAAGCGCTTGCGCAAGCGCTTTCCTTTGCATACGAAGGAAAGATGAAAAGGCTAGGAAAGCGCTTGCGCAAGCGTTTTCGTCTCAGCTATGCTTTTTTCAACAGCGTCCCTGCGTCCCGTTAACGGTTCGCTATGTGATCGCAAAAATAATAAAAAGGAGTGCCCGGCTATGCTGCATAGCGGATTCCACCATCTCGCCTCACCCACTTTAGGTGCACAGCGCACCTCGCTGGGTCTCTCTCGAAATTGCGGGCCCGCCCCGGCATCAATTCCTAGAGCCTCCGACACATTTTCTCGCCGTGAGCTTTACAATGGCTTACCGCTGGGCATGAGTTCAGCGCTATCCATGAAATCACGTGAGAAAGGAGTGGTGCACAGTGGGCGCAAAGATGAGTGATGTAGCGCGAGCCGCGAACGTATCAATGTCTACGGTATCCCACGTACTCAACGGTACTCGCAAAGTGCATCCTGACACCGTCCGTAGCGTGAATCAGGCTGTAGAGTCCGTAGGCTATATTCGAAACTCGCTCGCTCGATCTCTAGCTCGCTCCTCTTCAGGTGCTATAGGGGTGGCGATTGCTACGCTGTCGAACTATTACTTCAGTGAAACAGTACGTGCCATCGAAGCGGCATGTGCGAAAAGCGGCTTGATGATGATTCTGGTCAATACGCAAAAAGATCCTGAACAAGAGCTTAAAGCGGTCAAAGCACTGCATGAGAGACGTGTTGACGGCATTGTACTCGCCTCGGAGCATGATCCAGAAAATAGAGTATTTAATTACTTAAAGGCCAACAAGATACCCACGGTTCTCATCGATCGACTTCTGTCGACGTCTTTCGATCAGGTGGGGGTAGAGAATAAGCAATCATCTCAAGAGTTGATTGCACACTTGATTAAACTTGGACATCGGCGTATCGGGATGGTATCCGGACGATTGAGTCAGTCTTCTTCTCACGAGCGAATTGACGGTTACCGTGCGGCCTTGGCTGATGCAGGAATTCAGTACGAAGATCAATTAGTTTGCTGTGGTGAATCGGCGATTGAGCCGGCAATGGAAGCGACTCGCCGTCTACTAGCGCTAGAGCACCCGCCTACCGCAATAATGACCGCTAACAACTTGATGACCATTGGTGCAATGCAGGCCCTTCGTGAAGCAAGGCTTGAGGTGCCAAAGGACATCGCACTGGTCGGCTTTGACGACTTCGAATGGGCGGATGCTTTTAGCCCTCGACTGACAGTTATAGCGCAACCTCTCGAGGAACTCGGGGCCCAGGCTGTGAAGCTTTTATTGAAGCGTATCAAGCAACCTGATGGGAAACGTCAGACTATTCGATTGAAACCCTCTTTAATTCAACGAGATTCTTGCAGCGCTCCCAAATGACTGTACTCGGGGATTTATCCTGAGGATCTAGCGGTTGCAGGCGTGAATTATTTGACTCTTGTCCACGTCTCGCCGCCTAGATAACTTTTAAACTAAATGATCCGCACCTGGCTTCCATTTGTCGCGCACGCATATGTATGTTTATTTTTTACTTAAACAACCGACTTTCGGTTTTGTTTTCTTCAGGCCTCAATGATTTCGCTAAAGAGATAGGCGTCTATTTAAATTGCAATGAAAAACTCTGACCTCGTGGAGTGGAGTCCGATAGCCGATTGTAACTACAAACCGTAGAACCTATTTCTGCCGGGGCGTTTCTGCGTGTGCAAAATTACAAAACTCCAAAATTTTAATCGTTGATTGAGACGGCTGAAGCCGTATTGGCAAAGAGAGGCTGAGCATGAATAACTACAACAAAACGAATGATGTGACTGCATTGCCGGCATGGCGCAATCTGCTCGACCATCGGGAGAGCATGAAAAATTTTAGTATGCGCGATGCCTTTCAAGATGACAGTAAACGCTTTCAAGACTTTTCCTTGGCGGGCTGCGGGCTGTTTCTGGATTACTCCAAAAACCTGATCACTCACGAGACGCGTTCATTGCTTGTAAACCTTGCTCGCGAGGCTGGCGTGGAGCAGGCAGCGCATGCCATGTTCAGTGGAGAAAAAATCAACTGTTCCGAGGGGCGCCCTGTGCTGCATACCGCGTTGCGGCGACCAGTGGGGGAACCTTTGATGGTCGATGGCCGCAACTTGATGCGCGATGTGCATGGTGCTCTGGCCCAGATGACTGACGTTGTGAGTCGTATCCATAGTCATCTTTGGCGTGGTTACAACGACAAGGTCATCACTGATGTCGTAAATATTGGTATTGGTGGCTCATTTCTGGGCCCTGAGCTTGTCTCTGAAGCACTCGCGCCCTTCGCTCGGCATGGGGTGCGGTGCCATTACCTGGCTAACATCGACGGCAATGAGTTCCGAGAGGTTACAGCCGATCTGAACGTAGAAACAACGCTGTTCATCATCTCCAGCAAAACCTTCGGCACCCTTGAAACGTTGAAGAACGCGCAAGCTTGTCGAAGCTGGTACTTGGCTAAGGGCGGGACGGAAGAGAAGCTATATCGCCACTTCATTGCGGTGACAAGCAATCGTCAAGCTGCGCTGGATTTCGGCATCCGTGAAGCAAACATTTTTCCTATGTGGGACTGGGTCGGTGGCCGTTACTCACTATGGTCGGCAATTGGCCTGCCGATTGCTCTGGCCATTGGCATAGCTAACTTTAAGGAACTGCTGTCCGGCGCGTACGCTATGGATCAACATTTCCTGAATGAGCCATTGGAACAGAACCTTCCCGTTCTTTTAGCGGTACTCGGCGTTTGGTATCACAACTTTTGGGGTGCGCAAAGCTATGCGTTCTTACCCTACGACCATAACCTGCGCAACTTCGTGAAACATCTGCAGCAGATGGACATGGAGTCCAATGGCAAAAGTGTTCGTCATGATGGCACGTCAGTTTCCTACACCACTGGCCCAGTAATCTGGGGTGGCGTGGGATGTAACGGACAGCACGCTTACCACCAGTTATTGCATCAAGGGACGCCTCTCATTCCAGCCGACTTCATTGTGCCTGTGGTCAGCCACAACCCAGTGGCTGATCATCAGGAATGGCTGTACGCCAATTGCTTGTCTCAAAGCCAAGCGCTGATGCGAGGCAAAAACCGCGCTGAAGCTGAGGCAGAGCTAAAAGCCAAAGGCCTTTCGTCCAGTGAGATTGAACGACTGGCGCCGCATAAGGTGATTCCCGGTAACCGGCCAAGCAATACAGTTGCTCTTGAGATCATCAATCCACATAGCCTTGGTGCGTTGATCGCCCTTTATGAACACAAGGTCTTTGTCCAGGGTGTAATTTGGGGAGTCAATTCGTTTGATCAATGGGGCGTGGAGTTGGGCAAGGAGCTAGGCAACAGCGTCTACAACCTTCTGACTCGCTATGACGCGGAACCGGCAGATGATTCCTCGACGCAGGGCCTTATAGATTTCTTCCGGGGACGTCATCGTGGTTAGAGCCTCAAAAGATTGGGTGGGACTAATGCCTTCCAGTCTTGGAGAAAACGAATGCCATGTAGTAGTGCCTCTGCGCATGTATTCACTCGCGTTGTACTTCTGAGGCTACAGGGTGATCGACCGGCCCTGCACCGTGATTAAGTTAGTTTGGGCTTCCAGGTTCGTGACCTGAATATACATTCCAAAGGGTAAAACTTACGACGATTAACCAACTCATGTTTTAAGTAATCGCTTGCTTACCGTAGTCACTCCGCACTGGCACTGCCTGGATTCTTCTCATGCTTTGGCTCAGGTAATACGGTGCGTTTTCTATTCGATTTAACCTATTTCCCATTCGGGAACTTGTGCGTGGAGCCAGTTGCGTACTTGGTTACAAAGCGTGCTGACTCGCGTTATCGACCTTGTCCAATAAGTATAAAAAAACAAAAGGTGTTATGAATGAACGTTAAAACTCTCAGTGCAGTTCTGGGTGTGTCCTTTGCTGTCGGCTTTCTGCCTGTTGACGCGTATTCAACAGACTTCAGTGGTTATTTCAGAACCGGAGTGGGGGATTCTACTCAAGGAGGGACACAGTCGTGTTTTCAGCTACCGGGCGCGCAGTCCAAATATCGCCTTGGCAACGAATGTGAGCAGTATATGGAGCTGGATTTGCGCCAGGATCTACTTTCACTGGACGACGGCTCGTTGCTTAGCGTGGAAGGCATGGCACAGTTTTACAACGAGTATGGCCATGAACCAAAATTTGACGGAGAGCACGGTTATACGCGGATGAGTCAGCTCTACGCAGAGTGGAGCAAGATGCCGGCATTGAATGGCGGCTCTTTCTGGGCGGGCCGTCGTTACTACAACCGAAACGACATCAATATTTCCGACTACTTCTACTGGAACCAAAGCTCAACGGGCTTTGGGTTCGACCAGGTCGCATTGGGAGATCTGAAATACAGCTACGTGCTCTCACGCAAGGACAACGTCTTCCAAAAGGATTTTGTTACCCGTCATGATGTGACTGTCAGCGGATTCAACACAAATCCCGGTGGCGAAGTTCAGCTGGGCGTCAGTTATCTGGATAAGCCAAGCCGCGAGGATGCTCATCAGGGCTGGTCAGTGGTTGCCCAGCACAAGCAGGTCGCGTTCCTGGGCGGAGTCAACAAGTTCGCTGTTCAATATGGCCGAGGGCCAGGCACTGCATTGGGCTATACCGGTGATACCACGTTGGATGAGAGCAACAAAAGCTGGCGGCTCGTGGAGTTTTTCGATTGGCAATTGACTCATGCTTTCAGTGGTCAAGTTGAACTGGTCTATCAAAAAGACACGCGCCCTGAAGGTGATGATCAGAACTGGTTATCCATTGGTGTTCGGCCAATTTATGCGTTCACGGATCAGTTCAAGCTGATCACCGAGGTTGGGCGCGACCAGGTTGAAGCCGCAGACGGTACCCGAAAACTCACTAAGTACACCATCGCGCCGACTTGGTCACCGAAGGGCCCGGGATTCTGGGACAGGCCGGAATTTCGTCTGTATTACACCTACGCTACCTGGAACAAGGCTGCGCAACGCGCCGCCAGCTTGCAATCTCCGGGATCGGCTCTATCTGATACCGGTGCGTTTGGTACAGACTTGCAAGGCTCCAACGTAGGGGTTCAGATCGAGTATTGGTGGAAATAAACTCCCTTGTTGACGCCGATGCCAAATTGAACCAAATGCCGACGCAAGACCGACCCACCTCCAAATCAGCACAAATTCAGCAAAGGCAACGGTTTGTGAGGAGTCAGACTGGGTCAGTGACATCTCGGCAACTGGGTGTATTCGGCTTCGGCACCAACACCTACTGCCCCAGAGGGCATACACGGGGCTGTGGGCGGGTGTTGGTTAGCGGATGGAAGAGACAGGCGTCGAAAAAAAAGGGCCTCAGTCGAACAGGTGCATCAGGTGTCCATCCAACATGGGTTCTGCAACCTGCAGCTCAGGTAAGCAAGGCCGCTCTTTGTACTCAATCCAATATTACTTGGTCAGCCAGGACTCAACGGTCACGAGGCCGCACTAAGCCCTCCAGGACTTTTGCTACGCTGACCTCTTCCACGGAGGAATCACAATGTCGAATGCAGACCTGCTCCCTTCCCTACTGTCCAAAATCTATCAAAACCAGCTCGCACTTGAGGCTGCCATTATGGAGCTGACGCTGTGGGTCGAGCAGCGCGGATCAGCAGAGGTAGCCGGCAACGTTCGCGGTGCTTTAGAGGCAATCAGTAAGAATGAGCAATTCATCGGTATGACGCTTGCGGTGCTCATGACACCTGAGTGAGTAGGTCTCGAGTTTGATAGGCTAGCCGGGCCATTGGCCCGAAGGAGCGACCTCCCCATTACGTCACACCACAGCTTAGCTATGGGTATGCGATAACTCGCACGCAGAATGATTTGAACACAACCTACTCTCCCACCTCCCGCGAAGTCTCTGTCCTCACGCAGAGAATCATTGCGCCCTGTCATAAATTGTCTCAGCTCAGTCCTGCATAATTGTTGAAATCATGGAGTCATACCGGTACTCCTAAAGCACCAGTTTCAGCAGGGAACGCATCATGCATTCAAGATTCAGGGTCATTGAGACCACCGGACTGGAAGATGGCAATAAGCGATACAGGGTCGTTGATCTCGTTGAAGGAGGCTCAGCTAGCAAGCATGGTGTGTTTAAGGCCAGAGCAGATGCAGATGCTGTTTGTTCGCTCCTGAATGCCGAACATACGCGTCAGAGTGCTGTCGGTCGTATGTCTCGGAGCCTTTGATCCACTCGCTTCGGAACGCCAAGCGCCGGATGGTTTGTAGGACTGCTCATACCTACATCGCAGTCACGGACTTTCACTCCGAAAGTACGTTTTGAAGGCGCTCCTAGTTAAGTCGATGACACTCATCCTTGACCTCTTCTCGGGCCTGATAGGTCGTCTTCAGTCGTGAGCTTCGTACAGAACGCTACGAGCTGCTGCCCTCCGCCACAGGCAACAATCGGCCAATAGCGGACGTTTGAGTCTGAGTCTCGCCCGGCTCGACTCCGGAGACGAATCTGCTGAGATAGGCGAAAAAAGGCGCCAAATTGGCGCCTTAACGTTATTAAGCGATTTTGATCACAACCTTTCCAAATGCTCCCCTCGCGAGATGCTCGTAAGCTTCTCGTGCTTTCTCGAACGGATATACCTGATCGATCACGGGACGGATCTTGTGTTCGTTGAGGAAAGCGTTCATCCGGTCGAATGATGAGCGCGGCGCCACGGCGATACCGCGAATGGTCGTCTGGCGGAAAATGAGTGGCATCAGATTGAGTTCAACAGTTTGCCCTGTCAGAAAGCCGATCTGCGCAATACGTCCCGATGCCTTGGTTGCTGCGACCGATTGATTGATGCCGCTGCCGCCGGCCACATCGAGTAGCAGATCCACGCCCTTGCCTTCGGTCAGCTTCAGCACTTCGTCCGCCCATTTCGGAGTCGTCCTGTAGTTAATGCCCGCCAGGGCCCCCAGCCCCTTCACGGTTTGCAGATTCTGGTCGCTACTCGACGTTGCGATGACCTTAGCGCCAAGCGCAGTCGCGATCTGCACGGCGAATATCGACACACCTCCAGTGCCTTGAACCAATACGGTTTGGCCCGGCTGGATTTGTCCAAAGTCCACCAGCGAATACCAGGCCGTCAGCGCAGCAATAGGAAGTGTTGCCGCCTCTTCGTCGCTCATGTTGTCGGGTGCACCGACGGCGCTGTCTTCATGGATGATCATGTATTCGGCCAAACCGCCGGGCAACGGCGAACCGAAGCAGTAATCGGGTTCGTTCGGCCCCGGCTCGCCATCTAGCCAACGTGAGTAAAGATGCGAGTTGACGCGATCACCGACTTTGAAACGCGTGACGTTGTCACCGACAGCTACTACCGTTCCGGCGGCATCGCTCACCGGTATCAGTGGTTTGGGCACCATGTGCGGCTCATAAATGCCGTCGACGATTGCCTTGTCGCGAAAGTTGAGCGAGACAGCACCGACCTTGACCAGCAACTCGCCAGCCTTTGGTTGCGGGGTCGCTACCTCTCCCAATTGCAGGTTGTCGAGTCCGAAATCTTTCAATAACCAAGCTTTCATTGCGAATCTCCAAATACACGTCGATGGCCTCGAACCAGAGCCGGTTCTGCCTTGGGTGCATCTTTCACTTTTGACGGTGCGCAATAAATGCGTGGAAAAAGACATGATTGTTCTATTCTTGGATAACAATCATGTTCAACTTCGTGAGTCAGGCGGGGTTCATAGGAAAGCGTCATGGAATTACTTCAATCGATGCGACTGTTCGCCAGACTTGCCGAACTCGGCAGCTTTACCAAAGCCGCCGAATCGCTGGACATCGGGCGACCTCAGGTCACTCGGTATATCCAGGAGTTGGAGACGTCATTGGGCGTGCGCCTGTTCCAGCGCACCACGAGAAAGGTGGCACTCACCGCCGAGGGCGAGAGGTTCTATGAGCGGGTACAGGAAATTCTGGCGGGTATTTCTGCTGCGACCTCGATGTTCGACCGATCCGGAGCTACGCTCGCAGGCCGACTTCGCGTCGACATCCCGACCGCTTTCGCGCAAATGGAATTCATCAAAAGCCTTAAAGAATTCACCGCCTCCTACCCTGGTATCAACATGGTTCTGGGCGTGACTGACCGGGCCGTCGACCTGATCGGTGAAGGCATCGACTGTGCGTTGCGTATCGGCGACCTACCGGATTCGACCTTGATCGCTCGTCCTATCGCGATGGCGACCATGGTGACGTGTGCAGCGCCCGAGTATTTGCACGAGCATGGCGAACCCGAAACACTCGACGATCTGGCCTCCCATCGTGGCGTCAACTTCTTGTCCGGTCAGAGCAACAGGACATTGCCTTGGCATTTCTCGGTAAAAGGTCAGGATCGAGCGTTTGTGAGTAACGCCGGCATCACCGTCACCGAGTCGAATGCGTACGTTCAGTGCGGCGTGTCGGGCTTCGGAATAATCCAGGCACCTGGGATCACCGTGGCCGAGCATTTGGACAGTCGCGGTTTGGTGGAAATTCTAAAGCCCTATCGGCCAGCCCCTCGCCCTGTGTCGTTGCTATACCCAAGCCGGACGCACCTGGCGCCACAGGTTCAAGTTTTTATTGAGTGGCTGCAAGAGCGTTTTCCGCAACTTCATTCTGACTGGCTGGAACCTAGCGATCATTGAACCGGTTTCGTAAACGGCCGTTCTGGGTCGATTGCAACCCTTCGTGACAGGCAGTAAACGGCCAATAGCTGCCCCTTGGCGAGAGGCAGCTTACAACGATGAACTCAAGGACGATCGTTTCAAACCAGTAGCGACCTGTGCGCTATTGCAAAGGCACATAAATATCGGTCTGCCATTGATCCTGCGGTGTCTCGGGGAAAATGCTTAGATAATCGAAGAACAGCGGCTGGTCTCGAAGCTCCTCGCCACTGGTAGGGAGCCAGTCGCGATAGATCGGATAGATCGATTCGCCGATGTGATCCGTCGAGCCCACGTGACGCACCACGACGCAGCGCCCGCCAGGGATAACCCTCTCGGTTACGCCGAACTCATTCGCTGCTACCGCCTCGTGAATCTCGCCGCAAATTGCAAACCGGAACTCTTCGGCCGGGGTCGTATCGGGGTTGCCGAAAGGAATACCAAAGCTGCGACTTGATGCCACCGGCGACTGTCCGCTCTGCATGCGCCACTCGATAAATTTACGGACACTCTCATTAATGAGCCCGGGCGCTCCGCAATGCTCTAATGCTGCAACCCTGACTTCGTGAAACTCCACAATTCGTATCTGCATGATGATGCTCCTGGAAAAATGAGGGATGGTGAACACCGCACTCCAGACCTGCCAATTCGGCTGCTTCCTGAATGCACTCGGCGTCGTACCGAACGCCCGTCTGAACGCCCTGGAAAATGCTTCGGGGCTTTCGAAACCCGCACCAAAAGCGGCGTCCAGCACCGAGTAATCCGCGAGGGAGGACAAGCAATGCGCCGCGCGTCGTAGTCGCATCAGTTGTACATAACGTGAAACAGGCACGCCCACGAACGCGGTGAATTGTCGATGGAAGTGAAACACCGAAAAATTCGCGACTTGGCTCAACATCCTCACAGACAAGTCACCTTCGAGATTGGCGTCAATGTAGGCGAGTACCAGGTCGAAGCGTTTTGTGTAGGCGGCGTTGATCAGCAAGTCAGACACTGGATGGAGGCTCCGGAAAATACGCTAGGCAATAGAGTCGACTATACCGGCGTACCCGCGCCTAGCCGTGTTTGCTCAGGTCGCGATTGAATTGCCTGTTCGACGTGGCCGCCTTGGATGCACCGTCTTGAAGGCTACCGGGCCGCTCATCTGAGCCTCCGATTGTAAATCCTGTACGACCGACAGCTTTGGGTTGTGGATTCAACTGCCCTTCTCGACTGTCAGCAATCGGCCAGAAACGTACGCTCAGCGTTGGTAGGCGCACCTAACCGCGCTAGCGGATCAGCGTTCAGACATCATGGGTATGTCCGCCGACTTGTCCAAATACACCGATCTGCACATTTTCGCCAAGGCCCACCCGGATCGTTTCTATCAGATGGGCATGGCCGAACAGTTGCTCATGAGTGCTGCAGCAGGGATGGCACGTGAAGGTTTTGTGCCGTTCGCCACGACCTACGCCGTGTTCGCCTCGCGCCGTGCCTATGACTTCATTTGCATGGCGATTGCCGAGGAAAACCTCAACGTCAAAATCGTCTGCGGCCTGCCCGGCCTGACCACTGGCTACGGCCCAAGCCACCAGGCCACGGATGACCTGGCGATCTTCCGTGCCATGCCCAACCTGATGATTGTCGATCCGTGTGATGCACTGGAAATCGAACAGGCGGTGCCCGCTATCGCGGCGCATCAAGGGCCGGTCTACATGCGGCTGTTGCGCGGAAATGTGCCGCTGGTGCTGGACGAGTACGGCTACAAATTCGAGATCGGCGAGGCCAAAACCCTGCGCACCGGTAACGATGTGTTGATCATCTCCACCGGCTTGATGACGATGCGCGCACTGGAAGCGGCCAAAGAGCTACAAGCGGACGGAGTTGATGTCGCTGTACTGCACGTACCGACGATCAAACCACTGGATGAGCAAACCATTCTCGCTGAAGCGAGGAAGTCCGGTCGCTTGGTCGTTACCGCAGAAAACCACTCGATTATCGGTGGATTGGGTGAAGCCGTTGCAACGGTCTTGCTACGTAACGGCGTAACACCAACCTTCAGGCAAATCGCGTTGCCCGATGCTTTCCTAGATGCTGGCGCCTTACCTAAGCTGCATGATCGTTACGGAATTTCGACTCAGGCGGTCTGCGCCCAGATCAAAGCATGACTTTGATCTGGGCCTAAAGAGAAGAGCCTAAGCATCGGCTTAGCTGTTAAGAGCGATGAACAAGGGCGTCTTTCGACGCCCTGACTTGTTAAGCGGTCTTGATTACTAACTTCTCCAATGCATCTTTGGTGAGATGCTCATAAGCTTGACCAGGCGGATTTAAGAGAGGCGAACCTCGAGGACATTGGGCAAAGCCAATATCCGAGCGACAAGATTCCACCAAATTCTCCTACCGCTACTGAATTGTCACGCCCATTCCCTCCCCCTTCGCAATGCCCTCACTACACATACGATCAAGTCGGCTGTCGCGCCCCCTTGAAAGCCTACCAACTAGATGGTAGATTCTATCGGATTCACATCTCCTCCCGTAAACCTACAGGGCGCCCCGCCCAGGTGAGTCCCCATGCAAGATTGGAAGCAAACTCGAAAAGACATCAGCGCCCGCCTAGTACAGCTGAATGGCCTGTCCCCAGAGACCATGAAAGGTATGGCTTCTCTAGGGAGCGCCGGCGCAAAAACAAACCACCTCGATGCTAAAACTCGTGAACTGATTTCGCTCGCCGTAGCGGTGACCACCCGCTGTGATGGCTGCATCGCTTTCCACGCTGCTGAGGCCAAAAAGCTTGGTGTAACTACTGAAGAGGTTGCTGAAGCATTGGGTGTAGCAATCAACATGAACGCCGGTGCTGCATTGGTCTACAGCACTCACGTTTTGGATGCGTTCGACAAACCTTAATGCAGGGCATTGCGGGAATATCAGAACTAATTGCTGCCATCCGCCCAGCCAATAAACTGCGAGACTTTTCATGAATGAGCTTTTCACGCCTACGATCTGTGCTGAACGCTATTAGCCAACCGTGTCGTTTTAGCCCACATGACTCGCACTCGAACGCTGAAAAACAATTCAAATGAACTTATCGCTCTCTACTACGCGCAGCAAGCGTCTGCCGGTCTGATCACAGAAGGACTGGAGGCCCGTGGCTATTTGTATACCCCGGGTATTTACACTGCGGAACAGGTTGAGGCTGGCGCCAAGTCAGTGATGCTGTATGAGGAATAGCGACATGAACAAGTCTTATGAGCAGTCCCTGAAAATCGATGCTCCCCGTGATGGCGGGTTGCGTCAACTGCGTAGCCTGTGCGGTTACGAAATAGGGGTAATCCCACTCCCAATTTTTCTCGGCATCGCCGTAATCGTATATCTCTCGGCACACTTGGGTTTTTTGCCTAATAACATGATCGGTGGCCTCGCCGTCATCATGACGATGGGTATGTTCTTCGGCCAACTGGGTTCGCGTCTTCCGATTCTGAAGGAAATCGGAGGAGGAGCCATTCTGTGCTTGATGCTGCCATCGATTTTGGTGTTCTACGGCTTCTTCGGGCCAGCCACGATTGACGCTACAAAAATGCTGATGAAAGAAGCCAACTTTTTGTACTTCGTGATTGCCAGCCTGGTAGTCGGCAGTATTCTCGGGATGAGCCGATTTATTTTGATTCAGGGCATGATGAGGATGTTCATACCTCTTCTCGTCGGAACCCTGGCTGCCGTGGCAAGCGGACTCATTGTGGGAAAACTCGTCGGCTATAGTTTCTACCACACCTTCTTCTTTATCATTGTTCCCATTATTGGCGGGGGTATTGGTGAGGGAATCCTGCCTTTATCGCTTGCTTACTCAGCTATTCTCGGCGGTACGCCGGATATCTACGTTGCTAAATTGGTGCCTGCCGCTGTAGTCGGCAACATCGCGGCGATTATCTGTGCCGGCTACTTGGCCCGGCTGGCGCTAAAACGCCCGCATCTCAATGGCGAGGGTTCATTGATCCGTGCCAAAGACGAGAATGATAAATTCCAAGCCAGGGAAGATAACGGCTCGACTATCGATTTCAGAGTGATAGGTGCAGGCATTCTGGTCATCTGTGCATTCTTCGTCCTTGGCGGCCTGCTTGAAAAAGTCTTGGGGATTCCTGGCCCTGTCCTGATGATCTTGGCCGCTGTACTTTTTAAGTACGTTCGCGTTCTGCCGGAAAAACTGGAGAAAGGCACAAGCGCTTTCTACAAGCTGATTTCTTCCGCCTTCATTTGGCCGGTAATGATCGGCTTGGGCATGTTGTATGTCCCTCTCGATAGCGTCGTAAAAGTCTTTTCTATCAGTTATGTCCTAGTCTGCGTATCCGTCGTTGCCTCAATGGCCATCGCAGGTTTTTTCATTGGCAACCTGATGAAAATGTACCCCATCGAATCAGCCATCGTGACCTGCTGCCACAGCGGCCTTGGCGGTACCGGGGATGTTGCGATCCTCTCAGCCTCCAATCGTATGTCGCTGATGCCATTCGCTCAGATCTCCACCCGCCTCGGCGGCGCTTCGACGGTGATCATTGCTAGTATTCTTTTGCGTATTTTTGCTTGATGCCGAGTGCAGGACACTCATCATCAACCCCTCAATAAACCCAATGGTTTTCACTTTCTAGTGAACACTATCTGAGGTCAGATTTTGTCTGCCCTTGGTGCTGGATTGCCAAACGGCGCTTTAAAGCAGCCCTTGAGCAGTTTGAGCACAAACATCTGGTAGAGATAAAGCTGCGGGCCTACCGGCACGCACCAGGCCAGGTATCAGAGCCGTTCAAGGAAATTCATGATGAGCAAACAAAAGATAACGTTCCGAAACGCCCAGGGTATAAGCCTGTCAGGTCTGCTTGAGACACCGGAGGCGCCCAAAGCCTATGCATTGTTCGCCCACTGCTTCACCTGTGGGAAGGATATTAAAGCTGCCGCGAGAATTGCTAAGGCGCTAGTCGACAATAATATCGCTGTACTGCGATTTGATTTCACAGGTCTAGGCAGCAGTGAAGGAGACTTCTCCAACAGCAATTTTTCCTCCAACGTTGCCGACTTGGTAGCGGCGGCGGAGTTTTTGCGTGATACATACCAGGCTCCATCCATCTTGATTGGCCATAGTTTGGGCGGAGCCGCAGTCATAGCAGCGGCGAAGTACATCCCAGAGGCAAAAGGCGTGGTGACAATAGGTGCCCCCGCTGACGCGACCCATGTCCTGAAGCAGTTCAAAGGTCACGTAGAAGCGATCAGAGACATTGGTGAATACAAAGTAATGCTGGCAGGAAGAGAGTTTACTATAAAAAGGCAGTTTCTCGATGATATTGAAACCCAACAGCAGGATACAAATATCGCTAACCTACGACGCGCATTGCTTATTTTTCATTCCCCAGCAGACAGCGTTGTATCAATAGAGCAAGCCCAGAAAATTTACCTAACAGCTAAACACCCCAAGAGCTTCATTTCACTCGACTCGGCTGACCACTTGCTTACTAATAGTCAGGATGCGGATTATGTTGCGTCATGCATTACTGCCTGGAGCTCTAGGTATCTGTAACCCTAGGCATTGCTTCCCGGCGAAAATGCCATAGCACTTTGGGGGTCAATTTAATATGGCATCAGCACTTGGCCGGAGCGAGCTGGATATCGTGATAAGTATTCCCTGTAAGAAAATCTGACTTTTCCGACATCGATAACAGTTGGCACACTTAATGAACTTACCAACACAAATCCGGCTGGCCTTGGTCGATGATCACACCTTAGTGCGCGATGGGATCAGAGCTCTACTATCCGTCATTCCGACTGTGACCGTGGTTGGTGAGGCTGAAAATGGTGCGGATGCTATGGTGATGGTTGAGCACTGCAATCCTGATCTTCTATTGGTCGACATCAACCTTCCCGACATAAACGGTCTTGAGCTGACGCGAAAAATACGTGACAGGTTCCCCACCCTGAAGGTGCTCGTGCTCAGCATGTATGATAGTAAAGAGTATGTAAGTGAATCCCTACGCTCCGGTGCGAGTGGCTATGTATTGAAAAACGCACCCTCAAGAGAGATTGTCGCTGCGATTGAAGCAATTAAAAACGGAGGTACTTTCTACAGTGCTGAAATCGCACAAAAGCTGCTTCTTGATGATAGTATTATCAACGAGCTAACGCCCCGGGAAAACCAAGTTTTATATAAAATGACTCAAGGGCTGAACAACAAGGAAATGGCACGAGAATTGAACATCAGTGTCAGGACTGTAGAAACCCATCGCTTGAGCATTCGACGCAAAACCAATATCGACAAACCTGCTGCGTTGGTAAAGTATGCAATAGACCATGGAATAATTCCGAGATAGGGAATTTAGCCAGTGGTCGTGGCGTGTCATTCAATTCATGTTTATAACAGTGCCCCCATCGGAACTGTATCGCCCATCCGCGACAGAAGTTGCCTAACGTGCCCACAAGATGTGGGCGTCATAGTCAGCGCGCCCTTGCAACCCTACCAATCGGATGGTAGATTCTGATCACCCTCTAGAAATGACTAAGAAAAACTATAGGGCCTGTGCTCGATGAGTTGCAGACTTCCTACGACAGTCCGGCACGCTATTAGCCAACCGCTCTTATGCTGGGTGCCTGCCGAGGAGATTGAAAATGCCCTACGATTTTGACCTTTACGTGATTGGTGCCGGTTCCGGAGGCGTGCGGGCTGCGCGTTTCTCCGCCGGTTTTGGCGCGAAAGTGGCTGTGGCCGAGAGCCGCTATCTGGGCGGTACATGTGTGAACGTTGGCTGCGTGCCGAAAAAGTTGCTGGTCTACGGCGCGCACTTCGCCGAAGACTTCGGGCAGTCGCAAGGTTTTGGCTGGACGCCGGGCGAGGCGAAGTTTGACTGGGCGAAGCTGATTGCCAACAAAGATCGTGAGATCAATCGACTGAACGGCATCTACCGCAATTTGCTGGTCAACAGCGGCGTGACCTTGCATGAAGGCCACGCCAAGATCATCGACCCGCACACGGTCGAGATCAATGGTGAGCGTCACACCGCCAAGAACATTCTGATCACTACCGGTGGCTGGCCACAAAGTCCGGAGATTCCGGGTCATGAGCATGCGATCAGTTCCAATCAGGCATTCTTCCTCAAAGAACTGCCGAAGCGTGTTCTGGTGGTGGGTGGTGGTTACATTGCGGTGGAGTTCGCCGGGATCTTCCACGGGTTGGGCGCCGAGACTACGCTGCTATATCGCGGCGATTTGTTCCTGCGCGGCTTTGACGGTGCAGTGCGCAAACATTTGCAGGAAGAGCTGACCAAGCGCGGCATGAACCTGCAGTTCAATGCCGACATCGAGCGCATCGACAAGCAAGCCGATGGCAGCCTGAAAGCAACCCTCAAGGATGGTCGTCAGCTTGAGGCGGACTGCGTGCTCTACGCTACCGGTCGACGTCCGATGCTCGACAACCTAGGACTGGAAAACACTGGGGTCAAACTCGACAAGAAAGGTTTTGTCGAGGTCGACGAAATGTATCAAACCGCTGAACCGTCGATCCTGGCCCTGGGCGATGTGATTGGTCGGGTGCAGCTCACTCCGGTCGCTCTGGCGGAAGGCATGGCCGTAGCGCGGCGTTTGTTCAAGCCCGAGCAATACCGCCCGGTGGACTACAAGATGATCCCGACCGCCGTGTTCAGCTTGCCGAACATCGGCACTGTCGGGTTGACCGAAGAGGAGGCGCGAGAAGTCGGACACGAGGTGGTGATATTCGAAAGCCGTTTCCGGCCGATGAAGCTGACCCTGACCGAATGTCAGGAGCGTACCTTGATGAAGCTGGTAGTAGATGCCAAAACCGACAAGGTTCTCGGTTGTCACATGGTTGGCCCGGATGCCGGGGAAATCGTTCAGGGGCTGGCGATTGCCTTGAAGGCAGGCGCGACCAAGCGCGTTTTCGACGAAACCATCGCCGTGCATCCGACGTCCGCCGAAGAGTTCGTTACCATGCGCACGTCGGTAGCCTAGACGATTCCGACAGCGGTACTCCGGCGCACGCGGAGTTTCGAGGTAAGGCTAGTTTTTTTGGTTTTCGGGTTGCTCTGAAATCAAAAGCTAGCCGCGACTGACGTCGCAAAAAAACGATCTCCCCTGCCCTGCGGGCAAAGCCGTCCACCGTCATTCCCTGCCATTCACTCTAATCAGAAAAAATCGCTCATCCGATAGGTGGCTTTATCCAGCCAAGTTGGATCGATATACCCATGGATCACCTCGGAACGACTACAGTCAGAAACTCCCATGTAGTAGGCGCGCAACCGTACCGGAGGCATCGATTAAATAATTTTTTTACAGACAGCATAATTATTGGAAGTAAATTCTAAATTCGCGCCTTTTCTTGAAAAATACGGAAAATTTTTCGTTGGGAGATGCCCTATATTTTATTGAAGCCCATGTGTCGTTGATAGCTTGTAACTGAGCACCACAATGAGTTTTTAGCCAAGCCGTGGGACGTTGAAACCATTAGCAACTATGAGAGGTGATCATGGAACAAATACCATTGTTTATTGGCGGTGTATGGCGTAACACGCATCCCACTGAATCGATCCCCGTAATCAATCCGGCAACTGAAGAGCAGATCGGACTCATTGCGAAAGCTAGCTTGGCTGACATAGAAGACGCGGCAATCGCTGCGGAAAAAGGTTTTGCCACCTGGAAACAAGTCTCTGCGCTCGATCGCGCAACGATTATGCACAAAGCGGCAAACCTGATTCGTGAGCGCGCAGAAAATATCGCCCTCACCCTCACCGCTGAGCACGGAAAGCCCTTGGCCGAGGCGATGGGTGAAGTCGCTGCAACTGCAGACACCATCGATTGGCATGCTGAAGAAGGCAGACGCGCGTATGGGCGTGTCATCCCCTCGCGCGCATTAGGAATTCATCAGTTTGCCTTGATGGAGCCTATCGGGCCTGTAGTGGGATTTGCGCCATGGAATTTTCCGCTCATTCAAGCGGTGAAAAAGGTCGCTGGTGCGCTGGCCGCCGGCTGTTCGATCATTTTAAAAGGCGCAACCGAGGCACCTACGTGTGCTGTTGAGCTTGTGAAAGCATTCGCTGACGCTGGCGTTTCTCCAGGAGCCGTAAACCTACTGTTTGGCGACTCGAGCCAGATTTCTGAGTATTTGATTGCTCATCCTTCCATCCGGAAAGTGACCTTCACCGGATCAACACCAGTGGGCAAAAAGCTTGCAAGCCTCGCAGGGCTGCATATGAAGCGATCCACAATGGAGCTGGGTGGCCATGCGCCGGTAATCGTTATGGACGACGCGGACATCGCAACCGCAGTCAAGATTTCTGTCGCCGCTAAATATCGAAATGCGGGCCAGGTCTGTGTCTCCCCGACTCGCTTCATTGTTCACTCAAAAGTGTTCGACGAGTTTGTTTCCCGTTTCGTGGAAGGCGCACGCGCAATCAAGGTGGGCGACGGTCTTGATCCGACGGTAACAATGGGCCCAATGGCTCACCTGGGCCGGCTTAAGGCAACAGAGGAACTCGTGGCGGATGCGGTATCCCATGGAGCGAAGCTGGAGACTGGCGGCAACCGCGTAGGCGACAAGGGTTATTTCTTCGAACCCACCGTTCTCACCAATGTACCGGTGACCGCTCGCGCCATGGTTGAAGAACCGTTCGGGCCGATTGCGTTGATCAATTCTTTTGACGACATCGATGAAGCCATCAAGGAAGCCAACAGACTGCCATACGGCCTCTCTGCCTACGCATACACGCGATCGCTTAGCTCGGCTAATAAGCTGTTTAACGGCATCGAGTCTGGCGCCATCTCGATCAACCATCACAGCGTTGCCCTACCCGAGCACCCGTTTGGCGGCGTAAAAGATTCCGGATACGGAACCGAAGGAGGCCCTGGCGCACTGGATGCTTTCATGACCACGAAGTTCGTTTCGCTTGCGAGCGTTCTTTAACGTTCGGCGAACGTGTTTTTTAGTCGCTATCGAGCACTGCTGCATTCAGGAAATAACGCGTCGCTAACTATTGGAACTCTTATGCTTACTCCGAACATTATCGAGCGTCTTGTCGGCGCAAACGAAAACTCTCCGCTTGCGATGGCCATTGCTGAGCGGGCAGAAATTATGGCGCTGAGTCAAGCGAGCCATGATGCAGTGATCATTCCGAAGGATCCCGGTGGTCTGTCACATGCAGAACGTGCAGCCCTTGCTGAACGAATCGCTCGGTTGAGCAACTCTGAAGAATTGGCTGATCACTACCATGCTTGTCTTGAGACAGCAGGTGGCGAAGAGGGCCTTTATGTTGCCGCCAATCCTCAGCAGTCCGCTTACGGGGATGAACGCTTTATGGCGATCATCCGATTCACGGATCTGGTCACTCAAAAGCCGCGAGAAGCTACAAAGCAAGATATCGATACGTTAAAGGCCGCTGGGATTTCAGAACCGGACATCGTAAGGCTCACTGAAGTCCTCGCTTTCGTGAACTACCAGCTCCGGGTCGTAGCAGGATTCAAAATTGCAGGAGAAATGAAATGAGCCAGGTCGTGCATAATTTCACCGTATCGGTGCCTCATTGGTCGCCGTACATCAAGCCTGTTGAGTTAGAAAGCGCGAGCCAAGAGCAGCTTGATGCGATGAAAGTGACTCCATCGAGCAAAAAAATCTCGGAGTATGTGCTCACTCTCGCCCATGACCCCGAATCGCTCGCGGTGCGATCCCCTTTGTTCAACGCCATTATGTATGGCCGCGCCGGCTTGCCCCCAGCTGAGCGTGAACTTGGGGCGATTGGTTCTTCAATTGTTAATCGATGCGTCTACTGCGCTGCAGTACACGGCGCCCGATACAATCAGCTGACTAAAAGTACAGAGCTGGTCGCAAAAATCTTTGCAGACGAAACCGAAGCACAATTGGATGATCGCTCTCAGGCGTTGTTTGACTTTGCGGTTGAGTTGGCCAAGTCACCCCCAATGCTGAATACACGGCATGCCGATGCCTTGAAAGAACTCGGCTTTGACACGCTTGGGGTTGTCGACCTCGTGCTGGCCACAGCCATCTTCGGTTGGGCAAATCGCCTGATGCATGTTTTAGGTGAACCCGTAAAAATCTGATCAGACGCTCCATTGAAGTGATATCAAAATAGCGGGCAGCCCCAAACTGCCCGTTCATCAAAATGACCGTTTTCTATAGCAGCATTTCCGCATCCTCTGACTTCCCCCTACTCGTATCTCGAAGCGAAATCGACGCTGCCGGCCAGGCCTTGGAATATCCCTATCAGACGTGCTACACAGTCTGTCGTAATACTTCGCTGCCCCTGAGCAATCGATTTGCAACGCAGCGCCAAGTAAGGGTCTCACCTCTTTCCAAGCAAGCATTGCGTGGCAGCTAACGGACATACAATGACCCGACCTCTCACCGTCAGTGCCACTTGGCTTGTAGGCGTCATCGAGGAACTGACTCGGCAAGGTATCGAGCCTTCCCGTTTGGGCGCTCCCTGGACTCAACAGTGGGACGACGTGGCGCCTACGCGGCAGCTGCAACTCGTGCAAGTTAGGAGGCTTTGGCAGCGCGCGATGCAACTCTCCCAGGATCCGCTGCTCGGCTTGAAGGTTGGCGTAGCACTGCCACTGCAATCGATGAACGTCGTAGCACTGGTGTTGATGCACAGTAGCTCATTGCGCCACGCGCTCGCTCATACGGTCAGGCTGCAGCAGTTAGTTAGCAACTCTGGTCGTTTTTCAGTTGAACCTGTTTCCAACAATGGTGTTCAGCTGGTTTACCACGTAACACCCAGCCCGGTTGCCATGCATCCGGCCCAGATAGATTCGCTGTTTGCCGCGTACATGCGCCTTCTCTATAACTGTATGCCGACTGATCGAAGGCCAACCAGAATTGAGCTACCTGGTACTGACGTGTGTTTAGCCGACCGCTATCAAGTCTATTTTGAATGTCCGGTCATTCTCGGAGTGGAGCACGCTCGTGTTGTATTTGGCGCTGAACTGCTGGACGCACCTTGGCAGGCTGCTGATCCAACACTGCTTCGCATCGTACTCGGTCGCGCGGAGACGATGCTTAAAACCCAGGGTCGCTCCGACACGCTCGTTGATTACGTGACAGCAGCCATCGCAGCGCAGGGATTTTCGGAAGCGAATTGCGACAGCGTAGCGCGCTCGCTGGATCTCAGCAGGCGTACTCTTCAGCGTCGATTGGCTGAGCGCGGCTCATCCTTCCGCCAATTACTGGAAGCGGTACGTATGAGCGAGGCATTGGAAGGCCTCGCTGATCCCAATCTGCCGCTTGTGATGCTGGCAGAACGGCTGGGCTATGCAGAGCCCAGCGCTTTTTCGCATGCTGTGCGAGGTCATTTCGGTAAAGCACCTAGTGCGCTGCGCCATGAATTAGCAAGCAGCTTCTCTGCAGGAGGAAAGGCCCTTGCAATCAACAGTTCTGAGAGTTCTGACCACCAAAGGGCGCCTTGTAAGACCGATTCGACCCGGTGTGAACTTGAGGGCTAAAGCTCTCGGAAAAGATCACGTTCAAGAACGGCGCTCGCTGCGACCAGCCCACTGACCATCGCGCCACTGACTCCGGCAGCGGTCACATCCTGTCCGCCGAAGAACAGACCTTTAACAGGGCCGTGCGCGCGCATCCAACGCTGTGCAAAACGAAGCGGCGTTTGCTCATACCCCATGAAATTGCCGTGGCTACGGTTTAGAAAGTGATTGAAGGTTAGAGGTGTAGCCAACTCGGCATGAGCAATGCGTCCGCCGATTTGAGGATAATGTTTTAAGGCCACGGCCAAGAGGTTTTCTCTAAGGCTTGCTGTCATGTCCTCGTACTCTGCACCTCGGTGCTTCCACTTCGTGCCAGTGAAACGCTCGAACACCGACCAATCAGTCAGGCCGCAGACGTCCATCGTGCTCTGCTTAGGGTGACGGTCGACCCAACTCGGATCCCGCAGTGATGGATGGGCAATGAAATGAAGGGGCATGGGCTGTCCCTCTGGATCAGCTTTATACCGAGAGAGATTCGCTGGTAGATCGTTGCTTGGGTGCACCCAAAGATTGGCTGGATGAATGTTCAGATCTGCGTTTGCGATGTCGATGCCAAGGTTAAGCACAGCAAAACATTGAGTTGTACCAATGCTCTTAGTCGCCTCGCCCAATGGCTGCGCCAGTTCTGGACTTGCATGAGCCAGCAGCGGTACGGTTTGAGAAATACCAATCGCACTGACGACTCTGTCCGCGAGAATTAGGCTTCCGTCAGCGGTTTTTACACCTACCACGCAACCATCACACATCTCGATGCTCACAACCTCAGCAGTAACAAGGCAAGCTCCTCCTGCAGCACGTACAGTGTCGGCCATTGCTGTGGCGATGCGTTGCGAACCGCCAACGGGGTAGCTCGCACCATCGATGTAATGGCCGAAAACCATGGCATGGATCGCAAAAGAGGCCTCAGCAGGGGAATTGCAGTAGTCGCCGTAGTTCCCACACCAGACTGCCTTAAGGTCAGCGTTGTCAGTCAATTCGTCCAAAACACCCTGCACTGTGCGCTGTGCAAGTGGCATGAATGCAGTCTGAGCCTTGGTGAACGCTGCCTCAGACGCTGAACGTGGCAACGCCCGCTCTCCGAAGAAGCATTTCGCAGCCCGGCTTGCTTCACCCACTAGCTCTACGTAACGATCGATCGCGCGCGCATCCTTCGGAAAGTAGTCCTTGAGTCGATCCTTGTAGGCTTCTGCGCCGGCCATATGATCGTAGCTATTGGCACCTACGATAATGCGATTGTAGTTTTCGGGCATGGGCGCCCATTCAAGTTGACTACCTGAGACTTTGTCGAAAAGGCGATAGAGGCCACTCGTTTTGCGGTGTACCTCGCCCATATAGTGCAGGCCTACGTCCCACTCGAAGCCCTGGCGTTTGAAGGATTGCAAACAACCACCCAACACCGCGTGGCGTTCGAGCACCAAAACGCGCTGTCCTTCGAGCGCCAACAATGCGGCTGTGCTTAGGCCGCCTGCGCCAGAACCTATGACAATCGTGTCGAACCTGCTGTCTAGCTCGCCACGAGCCAACGCGCGTTTAAAACTCAGATCGTAATCGCTCATCGTTCGTCCCTTCCCTGCCCTTTCCGGGATTTTTATTGATCACTGCTGCGCAATCGCTACGCAGCCTGGCTGAGTGTGGGTACGTGGGGAATCGGCGTGAATGGCACCACACGCCAAAGATTTGTTTCGACACGACAATTTAAAAGGTGGGAACACCAACCGCCCAAGGTATTGGCATCCCAAATCAATTCTCTGTCGCACGGTAGCAACGACAGCAGAGGACTGGCATCGGAGAATCCCTCCACGGTCTTCCTGTGATTTATTTATAAAAACGAGAGAAAGGGACTGCGATGATGGACAGCAACTTTAGGCATATTCAGGTGGAACCCGAGGCTCAGGGTTTTGGAGCTAGGATTACTGGTATCTCGATTGATAAGCCACTCACGGCAGCTGTACTAAGAGAGGTGAAGGAAGCGTGGGCTAGGCACTCGGTGATTTTCTTCCCGGATCAGCCTCTTTCCCACACACAACTGGAGGCGTTCACGCTTCAGTTTGGTGAGTTCGGCGTAGACCCATATATCGTCCCGATGGAGGCTCATCCGCACATTCTCGAACTCAGACGCGAGGCTGATGAAAAGGCAGTTAACTTTGGTGCACAGTGGCACTCAGACTGGAGCTTTCAGGAACAGCCGCCAGCGGGAACCATCCTACATTCCAAGATCACTCCGCCCGTGGGCGGCGATACGCTATTTGCCGACGGCTATCGTGCCTACGATGATCTTTCTGAGACCATGAAGGAACTCATCAATCATCTCGTCGCGATACATTCTGCGAGCATGCCCTATGGCAAAAATGGCCTGTTCGCAAAAGAGACAGAAGCACGCTCAATGAAGATAGTGGTCAGTGAAGACGCCGACAAAACCTGGCCACACCCGCTGGTTCGTGTACATCCCGTAACGGGTCGCAAATCCCTCTATGTGAGCCCTGTCTACACGCAGGGTATTCAGGGTTTGACTCATGGAGAATCAACGTCGCTGCTGAGTTATTTGTATCAGCACATGGTGCAGGACACATATATCTACCGTCACCGATGGGCGCCGAACATGCTTACTCTGTGGGACAACCGCTGCACGCTTCACAATGCAGAGGGTGGCTACGACGGCCACCTACGCCTCATGCATCGAACAACCATCTCAGGCGAACGCCCTGTTGGTGTTGCCGCCGTTTAATCAATAAACCAGGGAAATACACCCAATGATTGACGTAAGCATTCTGTACCCGAATGAAGCTGGCGCAACCTTCGACTTCGATTACTATCGTGAGCACCATATGACGATGATTCAGCAGAAGATGGCCGGGGCCTGCAGTCACTTCACTATTGAAAAAGGCCTTCAAGGCCCAGTGCCTGGAAGCGCTCCAACCTACATTGCGATAGGTCATCTCTTCTTCGAATCACTCGACGCGTTCACCTCCGCATTCGGGCCGCATGCCAAGGCTATCGGAGCGGACATCGCCAATTACACCAGTCTCAAGCCCATCATTCAGATCAGCGAAGTGATCGTCGGCTGATCCCCAAGAAATCGATTGGCGCGCACCGAAAGGCACCTGCTTTTAAGAACCAGGTGCCTAATCATTTAAAGATTGCATAAGAGCCATAAAATTATTAATAACTAACAATGAGCCACAACACTACTGCCGCATATATTTTTACAAAGACTGATCAGTGACACATCCGAACTCTTTCCATCGAGAAACAAATTCAAATATTTCTCATAAGGCCTTATGTCAATATTGGCTTCTTTAAGCCAATCAGCATCGTAATATGTAGAGGCATAACGATCTCCCGAATCGCAAATTACCGACACTATCGAACCTGTCTGTTTCTGTGAGCGCATTTGCTCCGCAATACAACAAACACCAAAGAAATTCGTTCCCGTAGAACCACCAACACGGCGCGATAACCGCTCTGAAAGAACGTGCATGGCAGCAAGTGAAGCGGCGTCTGGAATCTTGATCATGTGATCGATGACATCAGGGATGAACGAAGGCTCTACCCTAGGCCGACCAATACCTTCGATGCGAGACGGAGTCGCACAAGTGCTCGCCTTATCCCCAGTATCGTAGGATTCGTAGAAAGCGGAGTGTTCAACGTCAACTACACAAAGTCGAGTATTCAGATGCTTATACTTGATATACCTTCCGATTGTGGCTGATGTTCCTCCAGTGCCGGCACTCATAACCACCCAAGCTGGTTCAGGATCTTGCTCCATTGCCATTTGCGAAAATATACTTTCGGCAATGTTATTATTGCCGCGCCAGTCAGTAGCGCGCTCTGCATTTGTAAACTGATCTAAATAATGACCACCCGTTTCACGAGCAAGTTGCTCGGCGACCGTATAAATAGCCCCAGGATTGTCAACAAAATGACATGCCCCCCCTAATCGATTGATAGCATCGATTTTCTGGCAACTGGTGGAACGTTGCATTACTGCAGTAAAGGGCAGATTTAGGAGCTTAGCGAAATACGCCTCACTGACAGCTGTTGAACCAGAAGATGCCTCGACTAATAAAGTACCTTTCTTTATCCAGCCATTGCAGATGCCATACAGGAAAAGCGATCGTGCCAAGCGGTGCTTCAGACTGCCTGTAGGGTGAGTAGACTCATCTTTCAGATAAATCGATATCCCAGGTAGCCCATTAAAATCAAAAGGAATCAGATGTGTATCGGCAGAGCGATTAGCATCCCCCTGCAACACGCCGATCGCCCAGCGAGTCCACTCTTTATCCTGATTTCCGAGATTAAGATTCATAAATATCCTGTTTTGGCCACTAATTCAACATTCAGTCCAATGCGACAATTGCGTCTACTGCGACGAGGGCTCCTTTCGGAAGTGCGGAAACCTCGAACGTGGCTCGAGCGGGGAACGGTGAAGAGAAATAGGACGCATACACTTCATTCAACCTGGCGAAATCACCTAAGTTCGTAACCATTATTGTTGTTTTTATAGTCTTTGAAATATCAGTACCTGCTGCTCCAGCAATCGCTGAAATATTACTGAGGCACTGTTTCATTTGAAGCATGGCATCTTCCGCCACTAGCTCTCCCTTGGAAGGGTCGATACCTAGTTGTCCAGAAACAAACAGATACTCGCCATGGCATACTGCTTGCGAATATGGGCCGACGGCAGCAGGCGCTAACAAAGTTGAAATATTTTTCATAAAAATACCCTACCCTTTTTAGAATATTAAAATCCACAGCTTCGATATTAATAAAGGTACCGATTGCCGATACCTTTCATGAGCCGAACAACGACACTTAACTCAATCAGCGAAAACTTTGCTTTTTTGAGTTGAATTATTGAAGGGAACGGCCCCTACTATTTCAAGCTCAGCATAATCGGTAAATTTATTATAAATTTCTTCAGCATCCTCAAGATATAGCGATTTGGTGATACCACGCACCGCACGAGGAACCGAATATCTAAAGCCGCTGATAGCGGAGCCGGAAAGCCCCATACTGACGAGCGCGCTGTAGGTAAAATTGAATATCTTCGAAATGTAGGGGGCTTCCCCAGACCTTTTCTCGACGAACTCAAAATTCTCACCCAAGTAGGGATGACTGGAAATTTGAGCATCTTCCTCCCCATGAACCGGGCTATATTTGTCCTGCCAAAGTGCTATGTCATTGGCAATGCTTGAAAGCTCCGGACGTAGAGAAAAATCATTCACAAAACCAACGGCGACTATCAAGTAGTCCACTTTGAGCCTGTCTCCAGACGCAAGGGTTACCTCAATTTGTTCTTTTCCGCCATCAACTACAAGTTTTACCCCTTCCCAAGCGGCATTGGTACGAACACTCGCACCTTCTAAACCTGACAAACGATTGTAGGCGTCCTGCGGAGCAGGAATGTTGTATCTGAACATATGCCGCATGTATTTCCACTTCAGGCAATCGTCCATATCAGCGTAATGATTAAGAAACCCTGCTTTTGCCATCCAAATCTGAGGATTAATACGCTGGATATCCTTGCGACGAATACAAACAGTCGCTTCTAACGCTCCCGCCTCAAGCGCGGTCGAAGCGTTATCAAATGCAGATGCGCCTGCACCGAGAACAGCTATCTTCTTCCCTACAAGCTTGGAAAAATCAATATGCTCTCCTGAAGAAGCATATCGATCTTTGGGCAATGCCGATGAGATGAACTTGGGTACATGCCACGCCCCGCTGCCATCAACGCCCGTCGCAACAACCACTCTGCGAGCATAAACAACGTCGCGAGACAATATTTCCTCTCGACCGTCAAATCTGTTCAGCTCTAGTCGAAACAGTTTGTCTTCTGGAATAACGTTGGAGACACCAGTAAGATTCTCGACTGGAATTTTCAGCGTATCACGACACCATGTAAGATACTCTTGCCAGTCCCCTTTCGGAATTTTGATCAGCTCTTCCCAAGCCTCTTCACCGTATTTGGCTGTGTACCAGGCTTGAGGTGCAAGACTGGTTAAGGACGCATCAATACCTGGCAAATGCTTTACGGTACGCAAAGTGCGCATCCGCGCCGTATTGTTCCACGGGCCTTCCAGTCCCTTAGGCTGCTGATCAAAAACAATGATGTTATCAACCCGTTCGCGCAAAAGACCCGCCGCAATTGCCAGCCCGCCCTGGCCTCCCCCAATGATCGCCACGTCATAGACATGCTTGCCGCTAGGGTGCGTCTTGGGCAGCACCCAAGGGTCATGGGGAAAACGTAGAACGTGGAGATCGGCCTGTACCCTGGACGCCAATTCATCAAGAGCACTACATTCTGTTGATTTCACACTCATTTTTCTTCACCTATCTACATAGATCCGAAATATAGGTCATCTCGTCGCAACCAGCCCTAGAGGCCACTCATATCGCTATTTCGCTAATCTGGCTCGATGAAGTCAGTGTATTCTTCCTTCACCAAAAGCAGTTTCCAATCTTCACCGATAAAGCTAAGCAAAACCGAATAGACTTCTAAAAAAAGCCAAACCCTTGGAAATATTTTTCAAGTATTAGCTAATGCGTGAACAAAGGTCTCCAACAACACTGCAGAACCCACGAGTTTTTTTCGTCTTGGTTACGTAAAAAGTAACGTATTGCGATAGAAACGAATTCCAGCGTCATACGCTTCTAATGCGATCTCACGCATTGGATATTTCGAAGACGTTCTTAGTGGCAACGGAGTGATTACATCATCGCCGAGTGCGATTTTAGCCAGCATTTTTCCGAAATAGGCATTTGGAGCAATGCCTCGCCCATTACATCCGATGGTTGCAAAGATGCCTGGGCGCGGTTCAACGAGATGCGGCAATCTATCGACCGTTTGGCCAAGTGTGCCCGACCACCGATAACCCCATTTGAATGTAGGCGCGAATGGGTAGACGAACTTCATAGCGCGATTTACCCAATTATCCCCCTCCGAATGAATGGGGAGAAATCCAATAGATCCAACATGTAGTCGACCAACTGGGTCATACCTGAACCACAGCGGTATTTTATGGGTGTCCCACATGGCGATGTAGTGAGGTAAAATTCGCTCTCTCCACTCTGGAGGTAGCGGATCAGCAGTAGCAATACCGAAGGCACCAAGAGGCATTATTTCTTCTTTGAAGCCTGGTACAAGATCATTGCTGTATGCGTTGGTTGAGAGAATGACCTTGTCGGCTTTTATTGTCGTATTGCGGGTGGTAGCGACCCATCCGGTACCTGAAGGTTCCAGGGATGTCACTTTAGACCCGGTAGAAATTCTAAGACCTCTGGCGACTGCGGCTCGCGCTAACCCGCGCACGTAGGCAAGCGGTTGAAGCGTAAAACCGCGATGGTCGATCAGGGCAGCCTTATACCGAGTCGATCCATTCATCTCTTCAAGTTCAGAACCATAAACCATCTGAACATTTGCGCCCAAGGCTTGCCAATCGGAGGCTTGGGCTTCGAGTTCTCTGGTTTTCTGAGGAGAGGTTGAACAGCGTATGATGGGCCTTTCGTCAGCGGCACAGTCAATACCGTAATCGCGTATCAATTGACGGACGACATCAGGGGCGCTGCCCAACTCCTTCAAAAAGAGCTGACCGTAATCTGGGCCTAGCGCACGAAGAATTTGTTCCGGTGAGAGAAACTGACCAGGATTTACCTGCCCTGCGTTCCGTCCGCTAGCACCTGAACCAATTTCTTGGGCTTCAACCAAAATTGTCCTGGCACCGCGTTCTGCACAGTGGAGCCCAGCAGTCACGCCATTGAATCCGCCGCCAATGATCAAGACATCGCAGGATTCTTGCCGCGCCAGAATCACGCTTTCTGGCTTTTCCCCACCGGTCGCAGACCACATTGAATGGTTGATTTCGGATTCTTGTCCGCTAATGAAAGGTCTATCACCATTAAACATAATCATCCTACTTCGCTACGAGCGCTTAAATTATTAACCGTTATCAATCGCTACAAAGAGTTGGCTTTTTGCTTAACTAAATAGCCATGGTATGCAAGATCTTCCGCTCCAGCGCCGTTACAGCGCGAGTAATAGGAAACGCAATTACAAAATAAATTACTGCAGCAGCGGTCAACAGCTCCACCGGATGCCCCGTTCGGTTAGATATGTTTTGACTAACGAACATCAAGTCGGCCATACCCACGGCGGAGACGAGTGCACTCTCCTTAAACAAGCTAGTGCAATTCGATAAAAGCGTGGGAGCCGCTCTGAGGAGCGCCTGCGGAAGAAGAACGTACAATGTATGGACACGGTAAGTCAGTCCGAGAGCAACCCCCGCATCATGTTGTTCTTTGCTAACAAAGCTGAACGATGCACGGAACGTCTCACTAGTTATCGCCGCCATATACAACGTAAGCGCGATGACTCCACAAGTGAGGTTCGAGAGTTCAACACCCAATACCAGAGGCAAGCAGAAAAACATCCAAAACAACTGAATGAGTACTGGAGTGCCGCGAAACAGCGCCACATATACGGTACTAACCCCATATATAATTTTGTTTTTTGAGCTGCGAGCTATGGCCACGATAAAGCCTAAAGCGCAACCCAAAATCACACAGATTGCTGTAAGCTTCAGAGTTAATAAAAGGCCAAAAAGCAACGCAGCCTTGTAATCGAAGATTACTGAAAAATCTAATTCCATGGCCGCGTCCTCATGAGTTTTCCGCTTTACGGCGGCGCTCTATGTATTCTACGAGCTGAGATATAGGGAACGATATCGCAAAGTATATGAGTGCAATAACCGTGAACACTTCGATAGGACGATAGGTATCGGTGGCCAAAATTTTCCCCATGTACATTAGATCTTGCAATGCGACGATCGCAACGAGTGCGGTTTGCTGAAAGGCGCCAATACCGTTTGCAACTAACACAGGTAGAGCCGAGCGAAATGCTTGAGGTAGCACTACATAGACAGTTCGTTGAAACGGAGAGAGACCCAACGCAATAGTCGCGTCGTACTGATTACTTTGGACTCCCTGGATGGCAGCCCTGTACGCTTCTGCGTTGAACGCTGCGAGATTAAGGCCAATCGCCAAGATCCCCATCGTCAGTGCGTCTATGTAAACATCGAAGATGATTGGTATGCAGTAGAAAAACCACACGATCTGGACAAGCGCAGGAGTACAGCGGAAAAACTCGATGAACAGAGTGAAAGGCCAACGGAGTATCGGATTCGAGCTCATAACCAAGAGCGCAATAACGAAACCCAGAGTCAACCCTATGATGTTCGCCGCCACGGTGAGTTGAAGGGTTACGACTAACCCCTTCAGCAGCGGCCAGAGACCGTTCGCGATAAAGAACAAATCAAATTGATAGTTCACGTCCGACTCCTACAGTCTCGCCAATATGAAAGACTCTCTGTATGAACTCTCTTGTTCGAGCTTCCTTGGGCCTACCCAGTACCTGTTCAGGGGGGCCATCTTCGACCACTACGCCGCCAGCGCAGAAGATCACCCGGGAGGCGATGTTTTTGGCAAAGTGCATATCGTGAGTCACTATCACCATCGGCATGGACTGTTCAGCCAAATGCATAATGACTTGCTCGACTTCAGCGACAAGCTCAGGATCAAGAGCCGACGTAACTTCGTCGAACAGCATCAATTTTGGGTCGAGCATTAAAGCCCTGGCGATGGCCACTCGCTGCTTTTGTCCGCCAGACAGGTGGGCTGGATAGGCTTTTTCCTTTCCTTCCAATCCAAATCTGATCAACAAACCACGTGCTCGCTGTTCTGCCGATTGCCTTGACTCCCCCCGAGCCTTGATCGGCGCAAGTGTCAGATTTTGTAAAATATTCAGGTGCGGGAACAAAGTGTAATGCTGAAAAACCATACCGATATTACGGCGAATATCCTTATCAATTACGGTTCTTCCGAACTTATCAGTCGTAATATAGTTTTTACCTTGAAACAGTAATTGACCCTTATCAATATCTTCTAGCCCCATCAACACCCGTAGCAACGTACTTTTTCCGCCACCACTCGGCCCAATCACGACGACACGGTCACCAGGGCACATGCTAATGTCCAAACCTTGCAGCACAGGTTTTACGCCGCCTGCGTAGCTCTTGTGCAGCCCCTTCATTTCTACGAGATAGTTTGCATTTGCCATTAGCTTCTACTCCAAATTCAGACAGCCACTACCACTCACTAGGAAATTACTTAGTCTCGTGCGCGATAGCTTTTTTGATTAGCTCATCCATATGACCGGTCACGACGGCATCATTGATATAAAGGTCTAATACTTGAAGATCAGCGTATGAGGTATCACGCCGTAGGCCGAACGAAACACCTTTTTTATCGATCGCTGGTACAGGTCTAAGAACTACCGCCCAGTCGGGGTGAGAAGCGGCGAAAAGGTCATTAGCTGCCGATGTATCGAAAATCACATCAGCTCGTTTGGACATAACAGCCAAACGGATTTCGTCGGGGCCAGGCAGCCGCATGATCGATGCGTTTTTGATGATGGCCGTTAAAGACTTATCCTGAGCCGTGCCAGATGACACCGCGATGGTGATTCCCGGTAGGTCGATATCAGCAACTCCTTTAGGCTGATTCGTCTTGGGATTTTTCTGGTTGTAAATAAAGGTCGATTCGGTAGCTGAAAGATTTTTAGAGAACACGATAGAGAGCGCACGTTGCGGGGTAGCCGTAAGTGCCGGTGCCAAATCCCATTTTCTGGATTGCAAGCCAGCGATCATGTTGTCCCAACTGGTGTCCACAAAGACCGGCTTGACCTTCAGTATTTCAGCGAACTCTCTGCATGCGTCGACAAAGAAACCTGAATACTCCCCGGTGGCAGGGTCTTTCATGATGTAGGGCGGAGCCTCCGCCGTGCCACATCGAATAGATCCAGATTTTTGGGCTGCGGCCCATATGCCATCCCCCTCACCCTCGGCGTAAACGCCTGACGATCCGGAAACCACTCCTACTAGAACCAATGCCGGTAACAGACGCATGCCCATACGTTTGAAAATCATATCGGTATCTCCCAGTGATGCGCCGGCCAAGCGCAGATTCGAGGGGATGGCCCTCTGAGCCTCTTGTTATTTTCAGCGCGCCCGTTTTGGGACTGAGACGCACCTCTTTTTTTCTCCCTGATGAAGCACTCCGCTCGATCCGTCTCGCTGTTGAAAAAAGACTACCATTTGACAATAGGTAAACTATTGCAAAATTTCCACACCTGAACCTCTTGACTTGGAAGCCACTTCCAATGTTTTCTCTATCTCTGCAATATTTTTTCGAGGCTGTGTAAATGACCAGTTCTTCAAAGCTGCCGGATCGTTCCTCCCGTCTAGACCGTATCGATCGTCGAATACTGGCGGGCCTTCAGCGCGACGCTACTCAGCCCGTAACCGAGCTCGCAGAGCAGGTCGGGCTCTCTATGACGCCCTGCTGGCGCAGAATTCAGCGCCTGGAACAGCAAGGTTTCATAAAGAAACGTGTCGCCATCCTCGATAGAACGACGCTGAATGCAAAAGTGACAGTGTTCATCATGATAAAAACTAGAGAGCACTCCATCGAATGGATAGATCGTTTCTATCAAGCGACTCGCGATATGACAGAAATTGTTGATATCTACCGGATGAGCGGCGAGGTTGATTATTTGATCCGCGCTTTCTTGCCGGATATTCAAGCCTATGACGTGCTTTATAAAAAAATCATCGGTCAGTTACCCGTAGCGAACATCACGTCCATGTTTGCAATGGAAGAAATAAAATCAACAAGCGAAGTACCGCTTGATTTTATTCCAGACTAATTCAGATTCTGAGGCAGCTCGCGGTATCCAGACGAGCTGCCTGGTCTAAACGCTAACCATCGAAATTGGCAATATTCTTCCTAATTCCGAACCGGGTTGGGCGTACTGCCACAGCAATGGATAGAACTCTAGGAAATCCGCACTTAGCGGCTCATACAGCGCTGTCAGCTCTTCGTATGCCCCATGCAAGCCTTCTGGTTGGGATAGGCGCAGGGAAATGACTTCCAGCCCATGTCCGATCATCGAAAAATCCCTATACGCGCCAAGCCAATCTTCCGAAATAATCAATGGCGCGATCTGGGCCAAGCGCACCGGCAACGCGGGCTCATCCTCTAAAAGTCGGTAGATTTTTTGAGAGAAAACGTCCAGGGGCTGATCGGCGTATCGCTCCCAATCCCGCGCCAAGCAATGATCAAAAAACATGTCGAGAGCGATACCCGCGTAGCGACGTCTTGTAACAGGAAATCGCTCCAGCGCCCTTCTAACCAGCGGATGGGAATCCGTAAAAGCATCAATTCGACGATGCAGTCTGATTGCCTCTGCAGTCTGCGTAGAGAAATTTCCTAAAAACGTTCCCTTTACAAAATCCCCATAAAGACTCCCCAGCAGCTGCTGTGGCTCCTGACCTCCTAAATGGAGATGTGCAAGGTAATTCATCAGCGACTCCTACTAACTATAGGGCTTTGGGGTGGGTTGATAGCGCTGGGCTCCGCCCGTCCGAGATTGGCCCTCTACATAAACGCTACCATTCACTAGGTAGGTCATCAATAGCAGATTTAAGGCCGACCAGCCATCCTAGCTGTGCAGCTACGTGTCGCCCGCAGCCACCTTCAAAATGACATGATGACGCCGATTGTCGTTTTTCTCGTTGCACGCCTACCAACTAGATGGTAGCGTATATTCAGATTCAAAATTATCCCCGTGAACCTGCAGGGCGTTAACGCCCACGTGAGAATCCTATGCAAGATTGGAAGCAAACTCGTCAAGACATCAATGCGCGCCTGGTACAGCTGAATAGCCTGTCCCCTGAGACCTTGAAAGGCATGGCTTCGCTAGGAGGTGCTGGCGCGAAAACAAACCAGCTGGACGCCAAAACACGCGAACTGATTTCGTTAGCCGTAGCGGTGACCACCCGCTGTGATGGCTGCATCGCGTTTCACGCTGCAGAGGCCAAAAAGCTCGGCGTAACTACTGAAGAGGTGGCAGAAGCTTTGGGCGTAGCGATCAACATGAACGCAGGGGCTGCGCTGGTCTACAGCACTCACGTGCTCGACGCCTTCGACAAGTCATAAATCTTTCTTCGCCCTTCAACTCTTTAACGACGTCGAGATTAATCATGAATAAGCTGTTCACCCCTTACGATTTGTCAGGCATTGCGCTGAAAAACCGTGTTGTCATGGCGCCGATGACCCGCACCCGTACCCTGAACAACATTCCAAATGAATCCAACGCACTGTATTACGCGCAACGTGCTTCTGCCGGTTTGCTGATCACCGAAGGCCTGCCTATCTCCGACGAGGCTCGCGGCTATCTGTATACCCCTGGCATTTACGAAGATGAGCACTTGCCAGGCTGGCGCAAAGTCACTGAAGCCGTGCATGCCAAGGGTGGAAAGATTTTTGCGCAGCTCTGGCACGTTGGCCGTATGTCTCATGTCTCGGTGCATGGCATGGTGCCGGTCTCCTCGGGTACGGTGCCTGCGGTTGATACCACGGTGTATGCGTGGATCGAGCCTGGCAAATCAGGCCCGGTTCAACCCAGCGCACCACGTGCTCTGGAAACTGAGGAAGTAAAACGCGTCATCGCAGACTTTGTGAAATCTGCGCGGATGGCAATGGACGCAGGTTTTGATGGTATCGAAATCATGGCGGCGAACGGCTTTCTGTTCGATCAGTTCCTGAGCAGCGCCCTGAACACTCGAACCGACCAGTACGGTGGCTCCATTGCCAACCGTCAGCGCTTCCTGCTGGAGACCATTGACGCAATTGCTGCTGAAATCGGCGGTTCCAAGATTGGTGTACGTTTCTCGCCGTTTGGTCGCCTGTATGACTTCGGCGTGTATGACGGTGAAGAAGAAACCTGGATGAGCATGGCGGCAGCCCTCAATGAACGGGAACTAGCGTTCGTTCACCTGAACTACCAACCAACCATTCTCGCCGCGCAAACACCTGCGGGTTTCGGCGCCGCTTTCCGCGAAGCCTACAAAGGCACCTTGATGGCAGCTGGCGGCTTCACCAAAGAGATCGCAGAGTCTGAACTGGCCAAAGGTGAACTCGACCTGATTGCTTTCGGCACCGCCTACATTGCCAACCCTGATCTGGTAGAGCGTATGCAGAACGGCTGGCCATTGGCGGAAGGCGATCGCGCAACCTACTACGGCGTCAGCGATTCGATTGACAAGGGTTACACCGACTATCCGACTTACGCTAACGCTGCTCAGCGGGTTCCGGCTGAAGCGTAATTGCTTGAAGGCACAGCCTACGTTGAGTTCTGCTTGGGCAGGCCTGTCGTAATGCGGAGCCTACCAGTCATGTCTGCTGTAAAGACCGGATAGAACCCGCGCCCCAAAGTCACGAAGATATGGGCGTCTTCGGTACTGACCTATAGCCCTTATTGAAATGGAGCACACTATGCCGTTAGTCATTATTAAAGGTATCGAAGGCGTCTTCACGGAAGAACAAAAAGCCGAGGCGATTCATAAAGTTACCGAGGCCATGGTCTCAGTCGAGGGTGAAAACATGCGCGCTCTCACTTGGGTTCTTTTCGAGGAAGTCAAAAGCGGCAGCTGGGGCATTGCAGGAGAGCCAATCACCGCAGAGAAGGTGCTTAAGCTACAAGCTGGCAAATAAATTGCTGCCCTGATAATCAAGCCTTCTCTGGATTTGCTGCATCTCGTTCCTTGGGACTTGGCATCTTCTCCAGGGAGGGCTTTTTCATTCAAAAGGACATTAATTGGCCTCAAAGTGCTTGAACGAAAACCATCCTTTACATGGGGTGGGTTCTATCGCTCATCGACCTAACGGACATCCTGGAGGTCATCTTGATTCTTATCATTTACGCTCATCCCTACCCCGAAAAATCACTTGTTAATCAAGCAATGCTCGAACGCGTATCCGGCAATCCGGACATAGTCATACGCTCCCTGTACGACCTTTATCCGGACTTCAATATTGACGTTGAGGCTGAACAGAGAGCGGTCGATCAAGCACAGCTGCTCGTATTGCAACATCCGATGTATTGGTACAGCTCCCCGCCCCTTTTGAAATTATGGATCGATAAAGTATTCACTCACGGTTGGGCATACGGCAAAGGCTCTGTCGCCCTCAAAGATAAGAGTCTGCTGTGGGCCGTCACGACGGGTGGTGAGCACGATCATTTCCAAATAGGCGACCACCCAGGTTTCTCGGTGTTGGCTCAACCCCTCCACGCAACGGCAATCTATTGCAACATGCGCTGGCTGAACCCTGTCGTGGTGCACGGCGCGTATGCAGCTGCACCCGACTCCCTACACTCACAAATCGAGCACTATTACGCGCGCTTGGCCTCCTGGAAGGAAGATTGATATGGAGACTCACAGTCTGATTGAAATGCTCATTTACTTGGGCTCAGCTGCCTTGATAGTCCCAATCGCCGTTCGATTAGGACTTGGCCCGGTTTTGGGCTATCTGTTGGCCGGCTGCCTGATCGGCCCGTGGGGCCTGAAGCTGGTAACGGATGTGGAGTCCATCCTGCACTTTGCTGAAATCGGCGTAGTTTTGATGTTGTTTATCATTGGTCTCGAACTTGATCCCAAACGTCTTTGGGCCATGCGCCGAATGGTTTTCGGTGGCGGCGCATTGCAGATGCTGGCCTGCGGTGTTGCAATTGCCGTGTTTTGCGCCGCACTTGGCTTGAACTGGACAGCAGCACTGTTGGTGGGATTGACGCTGAGTCTGTCGTCGACCGCCATCGCCATGCAGGCCATGAACGAGCGAAACATGACCCCAACTGCCGTGGGTCGCAGCAGCTTTGCCGTGCTGTTATTCCAGGACATCGCGGCGATTCCGTTGGTCGCAATGATTCCATTGTTAGCAGCACATGGTGGTACGCCCTCCGGCGCCGAACTCGCGCTGTCCATCGCAAAAATCGTCGGCGCGATCGTCGCGGTGGTTCTCTTAGGCCAGTACGTTTCCCGGCCCGTTCTGCGCTTTGTCGCGCGCTCGGGTTTGCGCGAAATCTTCAGCGCCGTCGCGCTGTTTCTGGTGTTTGGATTCGGGTTGTTGCTGGAAGAGGCAGGATTGTCGATGGCGATGGGAGCATTTCTCGCCGGCGTTCTGTTAGCCAGCTCGGAATACCGGCACGCGCTGGAAAGTGACATCGAGCCATTCAAGGGGCTGCTGCTCGGTTTGTTCTTTATCGGCGTCGGCATGTCGATCGACTTCGGTACGCTGATCGATGCGCCACTGAAAGTCTTTACGCTGACCTTGGGCTTTATCCTGATCAAGCTGCTGGTGATCAAACTCCTTGGCCGCTTCCTGAGTGTCCCTACTGAACAGCGCTCCTGGCAGGCGGTGTTTCTCGGTCAGGGCAGTGAGTTCGCCTTCGTCGTGTTTGGCGCAGCAACGGTTGCCGGCATCCTGGTCGACCCTTGGGGTAAAAGCCTGACCTTGGCGGTAGCACTGTCCATGTGCGTCACACCTCTGCTGATCCTTGTGCTCAATCGCCTGGAGTCCGCAAGTAAACAGGACAACCAAGAAGCTGACACCATAGACCAGCGCAATCCTCGGATAGTCATCGCCGGCTTTGGTCGATTCGGCCAAATCGCGGGCCGTCTATTAATGTCCTGTGGCTTTGAAGTAGTGGTGCTGGATCACGATCCAGATCATATCGAGACGTTGCGCAAGTTCGGGGTCAAGGTGTTCTACGGCGACGCGACCCGCCTTGATTTGCTGCATGCCGCCGGTGCTGCACAAGCAGTGGTGCTGATCAACGCCATCGACAATCAGGACGATAACCTGGCACTGACCCGGCTGGCCCAAGAGCATTTTCCCTCCCTGAAGCTGGTGGTGCGCGCTCGCGATATGGGGCACATCATTACCCTACGCCAGATGGGCATAGAGGCAGTTGAGCGGGAGACTTTTGAAAGCGCTTTGTCCCTTGGACGCAGAGCGCTGGAACAACTGGGCGTCGGGCGCTACGAGGCCCGTGAACGCGCGGATCGATTCCGCCGCCTGAACCAGGAAATGCTTGAAGAAATGGCCGCGCAGCCCGAGGACGACACTGAGTTCAAGTACGACGCATACAAGCGGGCCAACGCCCTTCTGACGGAAATTTTCAACGAAGATAGAGCTCATCCGATCAATAACTGGCCGGATCAAAGTCGAGCCAAGGCGGAAGAGAAAGATAGCTAAACGAACGTCGAAAAATTTAAAGCCATTCTGAGGTCAGTCTAAAAGACGTCCTTTAAGTCAGCCAAGATTGCTTTCTTCAACGCGGCAACCGATCGAGAGCCGGCCAGAACCAAACGTAACCGCCCTTCGTGAAAAACCGCCAAGGATGGCACTGAGCGAATGCCGTACATCTGGGAAATCGTCGGCGAAACGGCCACATCAATTCTTCCGAATGCGGCGCGAGAATGCAGCTTGTCTGCCAGGTCGTGAAAGACCGGCTTCATTTCCTGGCATGGCTTGCACCAAGACGCCGAAAACAGCACGACGCTGCTGCCTTTTGCAACGAATCTGGCGAACTGTTCGGCTTTCAAGTCTACGATACGGTTCATTTGCACCTCACCCACAACGCCACTTCAAATCTAGAGATTGCAGCACCAACAGGTGCCGCAAAGTCTCTAGCATCAATTACATCCATCAATACCGCAGACTTGACCGCTGAACGACTCCTCCTCGCCCTTTGCTTCCAAATACATTTGATTCAATGCTTGGAGAAAGTCTTCTGGAAGCTGAGCACCCGCCATGGAAAATGCATTATTGAACACAAAAAACGGAACGCCTGAGCCGAATTGGGCCGCCGCGCGCTCGTCTTCCTGCATCTGAAGGCGCAGATCCGGGGATGACCACGCGAGTCGAATCGACTCATCAGATACCCCTACAGACTTTGCTATCGCCTCTAAACTTTTTCTGTCAAAGAGCGATTTACCCTGGGTGGTACTTTGCTCATAGAGCGCTTCCACCAGGTTTTTCTTCACTGTTTCATCTTCGACTGCTTTGACTAATATGTGCGCGTCTGCGGTGTCACCAAACAGCATGGTTTCGAAACGGTAATCAAGCCCCGAAGATTGGCCATATTGCTTAACCGTACTCATCATGGTTACAGCAGCGGTTGGACTACCCAATTTACGTTTGAGGGCTCCTACCATAGGCTCAGCAACATGGTTCGGGGCAAGACGGTAAGCTCTAACGTTGACTTGAACGCTGTCCTTGTGAGGAAAGTTTTCAAGCGCTTTTTCAAAACGACGCTTAGCGACCCAGCACCAAGGACAGACGTAATCAGACCAAATATCTATTACGAATTTCTTCGAATCACTGCTCATAAATCACTCTGTATTGAAGGGAATAAAGAGGCCGTCGCTATTGAGGAAAGACTTAAAGCGACTGTTAACAATTCGTTTGATGGCCACTGGTATGTTTGATCTCACGAGCAGACATCGCGGCTGATCGCTCCAGCGATTCGAGTAAGCAGTCGAACCCAGCCAAGGGATCTGCCGATCGGCCTAATGTCCAATCAATAAGACTCGCCCCCTCTAATGCACTCAACAGCATAAATGCATAGGATTGAGCGGGCTTGGCCAGTAACCATCCTTTCTGAATTGCTGCCTCACTGATGGTTCTCTGTAGCCAGTCAAGTTGTGTCTCGAAAAAAACTCGAGTAAGCACTTGAAGCGATAAAGGCAGTGCTGCCATTTCTGCCGCCAGTGCGCCACACAAAGGTAGAAGCCCTTCATTCGCACTGACGACGAAAAGACGGGAAAACGCTCGAAGCCGCAACAAGGGATCTTCATCGGCGTCTTCGATTGACCGAATGGTCGCATCGAAGCGATTGAAAGAGTCCTTGATCAACTCTTGACCGAGACACTCTTTGGTCGGGAAGTGATGATGAATGCTGGCTTTTCTAATGCCAATCGTCGCGGCTAGATCAGCATAACTAAACGCTGAGTAGCCCTTAGACCTCATCTGGGTTTCCGCGACTTTTAACAGCGCTGCTCTTGTCGAAACTGACATTGAAAACTCCTGCGGCTAGCCTTCAGCCGCCCTACACCAAAAGCTGGCAGGCTGCTGCCAGCTGGGCCAGTCAAATGGCCTTGGATGAACGTTCGAGCCATTGCACCTCCCAGCACTCTTGGTGATGGAATGGAAGTCGACTTAGGCGACTTCCATCAGACAGCGTTAGCTGAAATCAGGCACGAACGGCCATGATTCCCGCATCCACGTCCCAGATAGCACCGGTCACCCAGGATGTCTTGTCCGACAGCAGGAACACGATGGTGTTGGCCACATCCTCAGGAACACCAACTCGACCCAGTGGGTGGAAATCGTTCAGCGACTTCATCGCTTCTGGGATCGCCTCTTTGTCCATGAAACCTTCATAAATCGAGGTGTGAACGATCCCTGGCGAGACTGCGTTGACGCGGATACCCGAGTGAGCCAATTCAATTGCCAGGTTACGGGTCAGGGCGTGCAGACCTGCCTTCGCCATGGAGTAGGCAGAGGCCGGCGAACCTGCCAATGCAGCCTGAGCACCGATGGAGCCGACGTTGACGATTGATCCTTCGCGCTTGGCGGCGAGCATGTTCTTGACCACTGTTTGGGTGATAAAGAACGTTGCACGATTGAGAGACAGGTACATGTCGTACTCAGCTTCGTCGTGTTCGGTGAAGGCTTTGGGAATGAAAATGCCAGCGGAATTCACCATCAGGCTGATATCGCTGTGGTTGGCGTTGATTTCATTGCGAACGAAATTCATGCCTTCTTCAGTCATGAGGTTTGCGACTATCACAGAAACCGGGCCAAACGCGCTCAACTCGTTACGGACGGCGTCTGCCTTGTCTTGCTTGCTGCCTGTCAACACCACGCTGCCACCGGCTTTCAGCACCATGCGAGCAGTTTCCAGACCCATGCCACTGGTACCGCCTACCACAAGCAGTTTCTTACCTTTGAAAAAATCGTTCATTTCATACTCCAGTTAACTAAATTTCCGAAAATTGCAGCGCCAGAGATCATTCGTCTGCTGGCGCTCTTAGGGTTCAGAGAGTCAAACCCGATGAAAATCAGTCCTCACGAACCTCGAGGGTCGGCACCATACGGATGGCTTTCGAGAAGTTGGCGTAGTTGACCGACGTCTTGAGTACATTCTTGTGCAACTCTTCCACGCGTTCACGCGGCGCATCGGTGTGCAGACGAACGACGAAGCTCACTTCGTCGTAGCCTGGGTTGACGCTCTCGTCGAGGCCCAAGAAACCACGCAGGTCGAGGGTACCGTCCGTCTCAATTTCCAGACTGTGGATCTTGATACCCATCATGGCGGCGTTGGCTGCATAGCCGACCGACATGCAAGCGTTGAGAGCGGCCATTAGCAGCTCTTGAGGGTTAGGCGCACTGTTCTGGCCCAGCAACTCATTTGGCTCATCGGCGACGATTTCGAAATCACGCGAATAGGTCTCACCGGCGAGGCTGTAGCGACTGACTTTCGCCACAGAGCGCGTCTGGCCTTTCCACTGAGTCTTAACGTTAAAGCTGGCGTGGCGCTTGCCCGCATCCTCAGCAACACCTTGGGCAAACTGCTGCAGGGCGGCTACGTCAATACCGTTCAGGTTATTTGTCATTTGGTAAGTCCTCTGTGCAACGCATTTTTGCGCGGGGGTTGATGTTCGACGGAAGAACTCTACCAACTGGTAGGGAGGGATGCAATAAAATTTTTTGAAATTGCTTGATGCGCGAAAGCCAGCAAGGAGTAATCTACTCACAAGCCCGGTAAACATAGCCCAAAGCTAAGCACCGTCTATCCGAACGGACAGACGGCAAAACGCCTACGAGTAGGATGGCTTAAACCAAAGAGGCTATTATCCTCTAAATCTTTACCGGGCTTAAAAAATTAATTGAAAAGGTATCAGGGAGAGTAGTCATGAACCGTAAAATTGCTTCAGGTCTTTTTTTATCAGCAATTGGAATATACATAGCTGTGCCTCAAACGTCGTTACGTACAGAGGCGCAAGAACTGCCTACCGCAAGTTCTGTATCGGTTATTGATAACCAAGCCAAATCTACCGCTACTGCGTCTGATGGTGCTGATCATGTCGGTGCCGACGCATTAGCACGAAGTGGCGCTGAGCATGGCACGGGCCAGGTGGCCGCTGATGGGGCCGATCATG